>JAGMCJ010000139.1 GCA_023129265.1 Thermoplasmata archaeon
GGGCGCCGAGGGCGAGGTGATAGACCCGAAGGAGGCTCCCATAAACGTGGCGGAGCGTCTCGGGTACAAGTGCGTCAACTGCGGCATATACAGCTCCCACATGGAGAGGGTGTGTCCGAAGTGCTCGCGCCCCAAGACCACATCCGGTCAGGGCACTGGCAACCCGTTCGGTGACCTTCTTGGCGGCATAGTCGAGGTCACAATCGGCCAGCTGGGCGGTAGGGACAGGGTCACAACGACCCGTCAGAGATTCGGAAAGGAAGAGGTCGTCGTATTCGAACGCGCTGGCGAGATGGTCAAGGTCCTCGACCAGAAGGCTCTGGAGAAGAGGCGGGAGATGGATAAGATAAGCCCGCGAAAGGTCCTCGTCCCGCTGAAGAGGAACCCGTTCGTCCTGGCGACTGGAGCCAGCGAGACCGAGCTCCTCGGGGACGTGAAGCACGACCCGTACGGTGGGCACCCGCAGCTCGGGACGGAGCCCTACGAGAGAGTCGTGCCGGGTTCGATCCATGACGCCCACCAAGGAGTCCTCTTCATAGACGAGCTCCCGCAGCTCGCCTTCCTCCAGAGGTACATCCTGACGGCGATGCAGGAGAAGAGGTTCCCCATCAGCGGCAGGAATCCCCAGAGCGCGGGAGCCAGCGTTCGCGTGGACAACGTTCCCTGCAGCTTCATCTTCGTGGGAGCGTGCAACATACAGGACCTGCAGCACATACTCTCCCCGCTGAGGTCCAGGGTCTCGGGCTCGGGGTACGAGGTTCTCGTGGGAACGACCATGCCCGACAACGACCGGAACAGGGCGAAGCTCGCGCAGTTCGCCGCTCAGGAGATAATCATGGACAAGCGGATACCGCACCTGTCCAACGCGGGGCTTCGCGCTATAATCGCTGAGGCCAGGAAGAGGGCCAGAGAGACGGAGAATAAGGAGAAATCGTTCACCCTCCGGCTCAGGGAGATGGGCGGGCTGATAAGGTCCGCCGGAGACATCGCCAAGACCGAGGGTGCCAAGCTCATCGATCGGAATCACATCAAGAAGGCCATCAAGCGGGCGCGCACGATCGAGGAGCAGATCAGGGAAAGGTACGGATCATTCTATACTGGCCTCGCGTCCGAGTCAAGCGATTCTCAGAAGAGCGCCTCACCGTACCACTTCTGGAACTACCATGTGCACGATGACAAGAGGGGCTACCAGTAGGCCCGCGTACCAGCTCAGAACACCCTTATCATTTTCACGGCGTCCTCTCCATCCGTATAGAAACCCGGGATCACGTCGATCGTCTCGAACCCGAACCTCTGGTAGAATCTCCGAGACCTAAGGTTCGACTTCCTCACCTCGAGCTCGACGCTCGTGAACGCTTCGTTCGCGATACTGCTGAGGAAGTGGTTCATCAGCGCTGTCCCGATCCCGCGGGAACGGAGGTCTTCACGAACGACCAGTATCAGGATTCTAGCGGTTCTGGCTGTTGTCCTGGCGGCCGCGAGAACGCCTACTATCATCCCTGACATCTCGGCCACGACAAAGCCACCCCTCCACCATTCATAGATCCTGAGGAAGAAGTCGCGGGAATACCTTTCGCGCAGCGCCTTCTGAGATAAGCTCCTGACTATCCTGAGATCCGTGGGACTGAACTCCCTAATCCTCAGCACGGGCGGGAATACTGATGCGGGGTAATAAATGGGACGCACGGGCGATAGGGTAAAATGCCAGGAGGGGGATTTCACCCTGTGAAGCTTCTCTTCGAGCTCTCTGGAGAGCATCCCGAGCTGCCGCTCCTCGAGCTCTCGTCGGTCGTGGAAGCGCTTCAAGGCGGTGTTCCGAGCGTGACGAGGGACTCCTCTCTTGCGGTCACGGAGACGCACCTGGATCCGTCGCATATCGGAGAGAGAATCGCACTCTGCCACAGAGTCTGCGAGGTCATGGCATCGGGACCCCTCGACTCGCTGATGGACGTGGCGGGCGGGCTCGACCTTGGCGGCAGCGTCGCCGTCCGGTGCAGGAAGGTCTCGAGGTTGAGAGAGGAGCGCTGCTCCGAGGTCGAAAGGCGGTTCGGGGACATCCTGGCGGGGTCGCATCCCATCGACCTCGTCAATCCGTCCACGCTCGTACGCGTCATACTGGGAGAGGAGAGCTATCTCACCGTCCAGAGGCATGAGGTTGACAGGGCGTCCTTCGAGAGGCGAAAAGTCGCCTCACGGCCCTTCTTCTATCCCATCTCCCTCCATCCCAAGTTCGCACGCCTCCTTGTCAACATGACCGGCGTGGGGAGCGGGGAGACCCTTCTGGACCCGTTCTGCGGCACCGGGGGCATCCTCATCGAGGCCGGTCTCGTGGGAGCCGCCCCCGTCGGAAGCGACCTGAGGGGGGACATGGTAGAGGGCTGCGGGGTCAACCTGACGAAGTTCGGGGTCGAAGCTGACCTCTTCCAGGCGGATGTTGGAGAGCTGCGGGAGCACGTGGAGGGCGTGGACGCTATCGCGACAGACCCGCCCTACGGCAGATCCACGACGATGGGAAGTGACATTGCCGACCTCTATTCGAGGTCGTTTGAGGTCTTCTCCGATGTCCTCGGAAAGGGCAGGAGACTGGCCATCATCGTCCCGAAGGAGGATCTTGTGGACCTTGGAAGGGAGTACATGGACCTCGAGGCCTCGCATCCCCTGCGCGTGCACAAGTCCCTCACGAGGCATTTCTGCCTCTTCAGGAACTAGGCGTCGGTGTCAACCCAGACCACCAAGTACTTCTCGATCTGCACGCGCAAGCCCTCGACAGTCCCGGTGACGTCTGTCCTGTAGTTTCCGTGAGGGATGGGAGTGCTCGGGAAGAACAAGATGAGAGAGACCGTCCTGTTCGTCGAGGCGTTCAGGACGAAATTGATCGTTGAGTTAGCAGCTATCCCGGGGAAGTCTGGAAGAGCAATCCAGGCCATCATCTCGCTCCACGCGACGGTCGCGTTCAATGTGAAGTTGAGGTGCTTGTTGCCCGTGTTGTTTACCACAAACTCGTACGTGCAGTTCGTCCCATCGGGGACAGCGCTGCATGACATCTCGCTCATGTTGACGTCCGCTCGAACGATCTCTTGGGTCTGGTCCACGGAATCGCGGAACTCGAAGTCGTATTCGGCGGGGATCTCCTGCATTGGCACGAGGACGAACGTCATGAGGAAGACGACCACGGTGAACCCGCCCACGAGCTTCCTCTTGATGTCCAGTGCCGTGAAGTCGTTCAACGGAGGCGGATGCCTGAGCCCGATGAATATCAGCAGGATCGCGATAATCGCCCATCCCACGTAGAAGAAGCTGAACATGAACAGAATGGCTACGACCACGTAGCTGACGTAGCGGGCCTTCTCGCCGAGGAGCGCCCTCGCGATATGACCGCCGTCGAACTGTCCCGCCGGAAGCAGGTTCAGTGCCGTGACGAAGAAGCCCACCCAGCTCGCAAAGGCCAGCGGGTGAAGGGCAACGCCCGACTCGATGGGGAAGAACAGGCCCAGGATCTCGTAGAGAATGGGGAAGCTGACCAGTATGGCACCTCCCTGCTCGGCAACCGAGACCGTCTTGGCACCCATGTCCGTCAGCCAGAGACCTAATATCGCCAGAGGTATCGTTACCGCGAGCCCAGCCAGCGGTCCCGCAAGACCGATGTCCAGGAGCGCCCTCTTGTCAGGGATCGGCTCACGCATGCTGATGACCGCCCCGAACGTCCCGAGCGGGTAAATCGAGGGGATGAAGAAGGGCAGAGAGGCCGCCACCTTGTGCTTCCGTGCCATGAGATAGTGTCCCATCTCGTGGGTTCCGAGGATCAGCATAAGGGGAAAGGCGAAGAAAAGCGTGCCGTAGAGGATCGCGTCCGCGGTGAACACGCCCACGCGGTCGTAGGATGACCAGTGCATCATGCCCGCGAATATCGTCGTCAGGAGGGTTATGACGAGCAACGCGGCGTTGACCTGGATTCCCCTGAACCGAACGGTGGGCTTCCTCTGGACGTGGATGACAAACTCCCCCGCCTCCTCCCTCAAGAGAGGGATGTAACCGGCCTCCAGCATCTCCACCCTCAGCGCGTCGAAGGCGGAGTACAGTGTCCTGGAGTCCACCTCACAAAGAAAGGAGACGACCTGGGGACCGACCCTTGTCTCGTAGACGGGAAAATGCCTCGCGACGATCCCCTTCACATTCTCTATCTCAACCGAAACTTCATCCATCTGAACGAAGTAAAACGGGCACATTTAATAAGCTTTGGCAATCAGTGACCGACACTGAGAAGCATCACCTTGATTCGCTTTCTTAGGCGCGATAAGCTCAGCTCTTTCCACCTTCAGCAAGAATCGCTTTCACGCTTCTCCTCGCGGCCTCGACGGCCTCCTCCACCCGCTCGGGTTTCGGTCCGCCGCCCTGAGCGAAGTCTGCCTTGCCCCCGCCGCTCCCGCCTATCAACGGGCTGACGTCTCTCGCAATGGGACCGCAATCCAATTCAACGTTCGGGCTCCGGGCTATCAGGATGCTTGCCTTCCCGTTCTTGGCTCCGAGGACCGCAACGACGTTCCTCTTGGATATCAGTTGCTTCGCCAGGGCCATCAGCTCCTTGGACCCGCCCTTCGTTACGTGGGTGACGACTCGGACCTTGCCCACCTTCTCGCTCTTCCCCAGAAGGGTCTCCAGGTCGCCTGCAGCGCGTGCGTCCCTCAGGGTATCCAGCTCCTTCCGGGCGGCCTTCCACTCCTTCAGGAGCCTTCTGACGCCCTTCTTGAGGTTCTCTGGCGGGACGTTGAGCATCCCGCTCATCTCTTGGATCGTCTTCGCCTGTCCCATCGCGAAGTCCACCGCTGCCCTTCCCGCCGCGAACTCCAGGCGGAGGACGCCGTCCTGAATCCGTCTGGTCCTGATCAGCTTGATGAAGCCGACCTCGCTCGTGCGCGTGCAGTGAAGCCCGCCGCAGGCCTCTACGTCGAATCCGGCGACGTCGACCACCCTTATCTTCCCGCCGGGAACGCATCCTCCCTGGTAGAGCCTGAACCCGTGCTTCCTCTCGGCCGCGTCCCTGTCCACGAACTTCGCCGTGACCCTGAGGTCGTCCAGCACGGCCTGGTTCGAAATCCTCTCAATCCTCTCGAACTCCTCCTGCGTCAGGTTCTGGTAGTGCGTGATGTCCAGGCGGGACATGTCCTCGCTCTTGTGCGCACCCGCCTGCCAGATGTGCCATCCCAGGACCTGGCGGGCCGCGCCGTTGACTATATGAGTCGCAGTGTGATGGCGCATCAGGCTCCGCCTCCTCTTCCAATCGATGGAGCACATCACGGACTTGCCCTTCTTCAGGTCCGTCTTCCCCTTGAAGTGGTGAAGCACGACGTTGCCGACCATCTGGACGTCGACCACCTGCGTGTCGCCGATCTCCCCGCTGTCGCCTTCCTGACCGCCTCCCTCGGGATAGAAGTACGTCTGGTCGAGCACGATCGCGTTCTCCAGGACCGCGACGACCTTCGCACGGAACCTCTGCTTCCTCTTGTTCTCGTGATAGCGGGTCCTCGTCTCCGGCAGACCCTCGGGGAGAGAGACGCGAGCCTCCTCCTGCGGAGCTTCGCCCTCGTGGCGGGCGGCGACCTCGGCGTAGAAGTTCTCCGGCATCTCGATCTCCGAGGACGCGAACTCGCTGACCACGTCAGGGCTCAGCCCGTGGGAGTCGTACAGCTCCACCAGCTCCTTCGTGCCCATCTTGCCGCCCTTCTTTGTGATGTTCTTCTCCATGTTCCGGACGATGCTACGCCCTTTGGCGAGGGTCTCGCGGAACTTCTTCATCTCGATTCCCACGAGCTTCAGTATGCCCTCGCGGTTCTCCGCGAGCTCCGGGAAATCGCTCCTGATGTGGTCGATCTGCATGCTGACTATGTCGGAGAGTGACAGGTCCAGGCCGAGCGTGTCGATCGACCTCATGCTCTTCCTCACGAGAAGACGCGCGAAGTAGCCCTCCTTGACGTTGGACGGGACGACGCCGTCGTTGAGTATGAAGGCCAGTGCCCGCGCGTGGTCGCAAAGAGCATACGCGTGCTCCATCGGCTGCACGTGCTCGATTAGCTCGTCGTACGGAATGCCCAACCGCTTGGCCGTCTCCTTCCTGAGCTCTGTGATGTCCAGGCCCCGCTCGGCCTTCAACATCCCGGCGAGCATGCTGTACTCTCCCATCGTCTTCGGGTCCGACTTGATCCCGGCCCTCGACGTGATCGATTCAAGGAAGGGTCCGAACGTGGCCTCGTACGCGGATGGCGTCCCCTGGGACAGCCAGGCGAACCTCTCCAGACCGTATCCCGTGTCGACTACCTTCGTGTCCAGAGGTGTCCGCTTGCCGTTCTCGTCCTTGTACACCATGAAGACGAGCGTGGCGAGCTCCGCGCCGCCGAGCAGGACCTCGAAGCACGGGCCCGAGTTCCCGCCGCCCTCCCACCAGGCCTCGGCATACCTCACGTCCCCGGGACGAACGCCGAGGTCGTCGGTCAGGAATCGATGGCACAGGTCCACAGTCCTCTCCTTGAAGTAGACGCGCTTGCCCTTGCGGTTGAAGACGTGATGGGCCATCATCTCGAACATGGTGAAGTGCTGGCCGGTCTTCCCGACGTTGTCGATGTCGTTGAACCGAACGCACGTCTGCGATATCCCGAGAGGGTTCGCGGGCGGGCTGGATATGCCCTCGATGACCCACGGTTGAAATGGATATATCGATGCCTGGGTGTAGAAGACGTCGTCCCGCCACCTCGCGACGATCGGATACCTCCCGATGCGCTTGTGACCCTCGTTCTCGAGGAAGGAGAGGAACTCCTCCCTCATCTCGGAGACCGTGAGAGATTTCTTCATCGGAGACTTGCCTATGAAGGAGTACTCCGTGCAGGGCGCCTCCCCGCAGACCTCCGCCTCCCCCGCCGTCCAGAAGAACCGTCCGCAGGAAGGGCATTCCCTCCGCGCGAAGCCATTCTCCAGAAAAAAGGCGAGGCGATAGTCCTCTTCAGGCATCAGCCGCAAAATAGATGACTTCTCTTATAAAACTAATGCGACGGAGCTCACGCTAGGATCGTTCTTGGATGCAGCACTCCAGACGCCTAGGCGACCACGTTCCTGGTCTTCTTCATCTCGTTCAGAAGCTCGATAGCGTCTCTCTCGTTCTCGACTTGATAGCACTCGAAGTACTTCGCTTCGGGTATGTCTCTCGATTGAAAATGCTGGTACAGCTTTGTTCGGAGAGTCGGCGTACTCCCGACGTAGCTGACGTTGAATTTCCTGTCCCTAAGGATGTAGACGCCCCAAGAATCGGGCACATCCCAAATGCTCTTCCCGTCTAAGTTCCGGGCCTCGAATCGGTGCCGGACGGCCAATTTCCTCCCCCTCACTCCATCACAGAGTGCCACTGAATGGAATAGCCATCATATATATCTTGCGTAGCCAGTCACGACCAGTACCCGTTTTCTCGGTTTTGGGGGTTCACATTTAAATATCGAGTGGAAAATCCTCATCCCGTAGGGGGCAGGACCTTATGTCGCACAAGAGGATCGCTTTGCTGCTTTGCGCCGTGCTTGTCTTGGGAATCGTGCTTCACGTCGGACCAAAGGATTCTCTCATCGAAAGGACTAGATCGGACGAGAACCCGATTGCGCTCGATGGCGTCACATTCACAGACGTTGCTTTGGATGTCGGTCTGGACGGTGTTGGAGGGAATTTCTTCGCGTGGGGGGATTACGACAACGATGGCTACGAGGATTTGCTCGTCAGCGGTCGACGGCTTTTCAGGAACAATGGACCGCCCGGGTGGAACTTCACAGAGACCACCTCTGATGCAGCATTATCTGATTCTCCTTGGGTAGGAGGTGGTATGTGGGGAGATTTCGACGATGATGGTTTCCTTGACATATATGCAACAGTCTCTCCGTCTATCAACATACTGCCGAGCTGCGACTGGGAGATTGTCCATCCATACTGGGACATCTTGTGGCACAATAATGGGAACGGCACATTCACGAACGTGACAGAGATCGCTGGAACCTACGACATTGACAAGACTGGTGCCGCGGCTTGGGGCGATTATGACGGCGATGGGCTTCTTGACCTCTATGTCGCAGGCTCGGAACTCTTCTACGAGTGTCCACCAGGATCTTATCGTATGTACTTCTTCCAAGACCACCTCTACCACAATGACGGTGGTCTAAACTTCACAGAGGTAACAGACGCTGCGGGAATGGGGGTCACAGCAGTGAGTCCTCATTACGGAAGGGGAGTCACTTGGGCGGACTACGATGGTGACGGTGATCAGGACATATACGTCTCAAACTACAGATTGCATCCCAACTACCTCTGGGAGAACAACGGAAACGGGACATTCACTGATGTCGCTCCCGCCAAGAATGTCACAGGGTGGGAAACCTCGAACTACTACGGACACACGATAGGTTCCTCTTGGGCGGACATGGACAACGACGGCGATCTTGATCTGTTCACTGCGAACTTGGCTCACAAGGATCCATTCCGAGGTCCCATCTGTGATGATTCCCGCCTCTATGAAAACAGCGGTCCTCCGTCATACGATTTCGCTGACATAAGGCAACAAGTGGACCTTCCCGTCACGCCAGTTGGAACGGTGCATAGCAGCGGATACTACTATGATGAGCTGTTCTCCAATGCTGCTTGGGCGGACTACGACAATGATGGCGACTTGGACGTTTGGGTTCCTCAGGTCTATGGTTTCCTTGCGTTCGGCCATTCGTTTCTTTTCAAGAACAACTTGAGCGAGAGTGGCAGTCTCTTCTTTGAGAATGCTACGGGTCAAGCTGGGGTGATGGTGTGGGGGACCTATGGCGGAGCCTGGGCGGACTACGACAATGACGGGAATCTGGACTTGGTCACTGGAGGCCAAAGCGGGCAGAACGCAGGAGACGGGAGGTTGAGGTTGTACAGAAACGATGGCAACAACAACACATGGCTCAAGATTAAGCTGATAGGATGCGACGGCAACCGCTTCGGTGTGGGAGCGAAGGTCTACGTTTCGAATGGAACGCTCACTCAGTTGCGCCAAGTCGAGACTGGAATGGGGTCTCATTCCCAGATGAATTCGCTTGCCGTGGAATTTGGATTTGGAAGCTTCACTGGAAGTGTAAACGTGACTGTCGTCTGGCCCAATGGCGAGGTAGAAAGCATAGAGGACATTGGCCTGAACCAGACCGTTCATGTTGCTGACCCCAGCTGCTCTGCAGCGACGCCGACGAGCTTCTCCGTCTCTCTGGAAGGCCCACAGATGAATGACGTGAGGGTGAGTTGGAATCTCTCTGAGGACGATGGAGCGGGAAAGAACAACGTTGTCTCGTATCTGATATACTACAGCTCCACGTACGACAAGGATGGGGAAGGCTATCAGCCCCTCGCTGAAATCCCAAGCGGCACAGACTACTTTGTCCACTCGCTTGCCGGGAACGGGGATGCAAACAGTTACTTCTACTATATAGGCGTCAAGTACACTGTGGGCGAGCCGATCCCATCTGAGACATTCGTGGATATCGATTCGTCCCAAATCGCCAAGTACGGACGATACCTGCCCGCCGGAAAGCACTTCGTATCCATACCTATCGTTCCGGACAATCCGAGCACGGAATCTGTCTTCGCAACACTTACCTACGACATGATTGCCTTCTGGGACAGGTTAGACCACGCGAATCATTGGAAACACTATTGGACAAAGAAGCTGTATGACAGGGATCTGCCAACCGTGGAACCGGGAAGAGGCTATTGGATCAATGTCACCAGCGATTCCTACGTCGAGTTCATCGGCAGAGTGCCGGAAAACATCAGCGTCATGCTATACAAAGGCTGGAACATGATAGGTTATGGTTCCTACGTCAACAGAAGCGTCGAGGCAGCATTCCAAGGACTTTCTGTCCTTCGAATTGAGGGATTTGACCGAACCGCCTCCCCCTACGGACTCAGGAAAGTGGACATGACGGACACAATGATTGTGGGAGGAGCCTACTGGGTGCGCGTGAGCGAGAAATCGTTGTGGACTGTGGAGAACTAGTCTTTCTCCCATATTCCGAGTATTTCGTCTATCTCTCTCAGCTCTTTCTCCACTTCCTCTTTTTCCTCTTCTGGCTCTTTCTCTTCCTCCTCGCCAGGACCCCTCTTTCCTCTCAATAAGTAAAGAACGAAGAGGAGGATGATCACCAGTATCACCAGACCAAAGGCAAATGGAAGGATGTCCAATGCTTCCGCAGGACCTCGTTCCTCAGTCCAGAAATTCATGAGGAAGTCATCACCTGGAGTACCATCACCGTTTCCGTCCAGCAGATTGTTGCTCGGGTCCCTTGCCACGCTCCCGTTTATCCGTATCACGTAGCCCTTGTCATAATCGAGAGGTTCGTTCAGTGTGATCACAAGGCTGTTGTTCGCCCAAGTGGGTGTGTAGGAAACCTGGGGTGTCATAGTCAGCGCGTTGACCACCATATACCGATTCATAGATTCGTTGAATGTGATTGTTATATTGCTTATGCTGACCGACACATCAACCTGATTGTCGTCGGGAATGGTGTCCACCACCGTGGGTGGAATAATGTCGCCCGTTTCGGTCTGGAAAATCCAGCTGTAGTTCTGGACGATAAGGTTACCTGGGACGGAGTCATCTCTGGGACTGCTGTCAATCTCGGCCTTGTATGATGTTCCTGCAGAAAGTGAAGACACGGGCGTGAAAGTCATTCTGTCACCCTGCCAGCTGAACACTCCAGGAACTTCGTTTCCGGTTTCAAACTCGCTCAACTTGAATGCCGATTCCGCACCATACTTGGCCATGCCTTCACTGAATGTGATCCTTATATCCACGTCGACCGGTACGGGATTCAGACCCATGGGAGAGTAAGCAGTGATTGATGGTGGCGTACTGTCAATCTCAAATGTCTGGGAATGGTTGAAGGTCCAGGCGCCCCTGCTATCCTTGACGGTTGCATTCAGCCAAGCCGTAGGCATATCGACCAAGGGAACGGACCAGTTGAAAGGAGAGCCGTCAGCTCTTATGCCTTGGGCACCAGGAATCGGGACCCAGGGACCCTCCTTGCTCGAAGAGTAGTTGAGCCACACATCGAGAACATCGGTTGGATCCTCGAAATCCGAAGCGACCCAGGATATTTGCTGCTCGCTTCCGCCAGTCCAACTGGCTCCTGAGAAGGGGGAGACAATCGTGATCTCTGGCGGCTCATTCACCGTGGTAGTTGTCCTAAATGTCCAAGAAAAGGTCTCAATGAGAGGATTACCGGGAGAAGAATCGTCCTTTGCAAACATCGAGACGTTCACCGTATACTGTGTATCATATTCCAGATTGTACAGTGGGTCGAAAAACATGGACTGGTTCGTGGTGTACAGATCACCAAGGACTCCTTCCCATGTGTCCGTCCTCAGAAGGCTGAACGAAGATGCAAGAGAATCTCTGTTCATCATCTCATCGAACATCACAACTATTGATGCCGTGGCTCTGACATCGTTCCCTTGCGGCGAGAAGGAGGAAACCTGCGGCGGCTTACTGTCAATCTCGAACTTCTCACTTTCATCATACGATCGAAGTCCTCCCGTGTCAACCACCGTTGCCTCTATCACGACGCTTGTGGAGTTCGCAAGTGGTAAGGTCAAGTTATGGGGCGTCGAATCCGCTGGGATTCCCTGTGCCCCTGGAAGTGGGAGCCAAGGTTCTCCTCCAGTCAGGGAGTAGTTGAGCCAGACGAGCATCTCTGCGGAAGAATCCCTTGAGTCAAATGTGGACCAAACCAAGGTGTGATTGGTTCCCCCTGACCAACTCTCCCCACCGCTTGGTGATTGGATTGAAATAGTGGGAGATGTGTTCTTTGCTATCGTCTGGTTCACAAAGAAATCATCAACATACCAGCCCTGATAGTCATTGTCGACATTGTTTACTGTATCGAAGAAGAAACGAACTTGGATTATCTTCCCACCAAAAGTACTGAGATTAGTCGTCCAGTCAAGCCAGCTTCTATTCTGTCGGAGATCGAGTTGTATCGTTCCAGGTTGTCCTGGTTCGGGCCAAGGACTGTTGCCAGTCCTGACCATCAACCATCTCTGATCTTGTTCCATGGAGTTCTCAGTTTCGTACCAGTAGTGAAATGTGAGTTCTGCGGCCACTGAATCTGTCAAATCAATAGGGGGCGAGGTAAGACTGCCGTAGTTCCTAAAGCTGTCCTCATAGTTTCCGTTGGCATCGATCCCGTACCACCATGCATACTCACCGCCATAGCTGAGGTTCCAAGGGCGTCCGAGAGTCTCGTTGTGGACTATATGCCAGTACGGTTCGGCCTCCCACAGGTCAGAACCCGCCTCCATGTCATCCAAAAAGGGCAGCGCAAAGGGTACCTGCGTCTCCATAGCCGCAGAATCATAGACGGAATTGTCGTTCGAGGATCTAGCTTCGACGACCTTCAAGTCCCTGTC
>JAGMCJ010000014.1 GCA_023129265.1 Thermoplasmata archaeon
CGTGGCGCGTCTGGAAGGAAATCCCTCATCAGCCTGACCGTGAAATTCACGACCTTCTTCGTCTCCAGCGAATCCCTGTTGGACAGAACGAAGTACCAATCCCCGCTGATGGGAAGGCCGAGGAACACGCTGCCGGAAGAGACATTGAGCGAAAGATTGCTTGAGTCGAAAACCTCCCCTCTGAGATACTTCTGGAAGTTCTGCCCGTCCGCAACGAACGTATCCAAGGTGATGTTGTCCCAGAAGTACTCGGGATGAGCGACTCTGTCACCATCGAACTGATCATCAGCGTGGGACGTCGCATCCGCGAGGGGGTGCTGAATCCCGAGCAGGACTTCGAAATCCACATCCAGCCAGTACCCCTCGGATGGCGGCGGCGCAGCTGGGTTTGCATCGAACCAGGGTCTGGGCACAGTCCTGTTCACCTGATACTGATAGCTGTACAGTGGAAGGTTAGGAGGATCGATGCAGATCTTGAACCTGTCGGCGTAGTCCGGATTCAGCGAGCCGCCCCCGAACTTGCTGCTAACGTCAATCTGGATACCGTCATCGAAGGCATCGTCTTGGCGGGCCTCGCTGGTGGTGAAGAATGCCACGCCATCTGGACCGGTATATGTGGAATAGTCGCCTATGCTAGTGTACGGTGGGCCGAAGCTCCACCCAGCAATTGAGATCTTGGCGCCGTCAACAGGATTGCCGTTTGAATCAACAACCTTGACGCTCACGTTGCCCCTATCTTGGAATCCATCGCCGTTGAAATCCTCCACGTGATGATACGTGTTGATGTGGTTCGTTATCCTTGTGTCACCTTCCACACCGTATATCGCGGTCCAGTCTCTGTTCCATCCAGGTGTGTAGTGCTTGTTGTCATTGTTCCCGATGATCGATGCGGAATTGCTCCAGTAGTTGTCCTGATGGTGCCAACCGTTGTGCCAGAACTCGTTCCAGCAGTGGTCCTCCGCCGCGCTCATCACGCCCATCGCTGGGATGAGTGCAGCTCTGAATGCAGCGGTCCCAAGGTCATGAAGCTCCCCGCAGTTGCCATTGTGCTCATGGGCTATCCTCACGGGCTGTCTCGGCCTGTTGCTATCAACGTGCTCCTGGGCGTTCAGAGCAAGTGTGAGGCTGACCCAGTGGCTCACCTTCTCGACGGCGTGGTCGCCGTAGTCCCACGGCCTCGTGTTGTTGTGACCGTCGTTGCCGTAGCCGCTTGGCGAGTTGTGATCGGTCACATTCCACGCGGTCGTTACTCCCGCCAATTTCTCCTTCATCAAAGGAGGACCCTCGTCCTTTGGGTACTTGACGGCCCCTCCAGGATCTGGCGGCCAAGCAGTATCGTTCTCGTTGAAGAGATACCATCGCCAGAACTTCCCCGCGGGAGGAGGAGCAGTAGCGCCTATGTGAAGATTGGTCACCACGTTTGGGTTTATGAATGTCGGCAACTCGTAGGAGACCCTCGGATGGGCGACGTACCAGTAGTAGATCTCCGTAGGAAGGGTGTACTCCACTCTGGCCCCGCTCTCATTGACCCAGTAGCTCAATGTGGAATAGTAGTCCCCGCTCGAGAAGTCACCGAGGTCGAGGATGTCCGCATAGTCAATGAACATGTCATTGTAGTACAGAGCCTCCGTGTTGTTCCTGTATGCATCCGGATAGGTGGCGCTGTGCATCAGGGACGCCGTCGCGGTGTTGGCGATCGAGAAGGAAAGCTCATCCACCATGTGGTCCGGGACCGAGTTTATCAGATTGGCATAGTCCAGCATCTTGGCGGGAATCGTCCTTTCCTTGAGAAGAACTTGCGAGTCATCGATGTAATAGTAGTTGCGATTGAAGTAGCCGAACGTTGTGGGAACGTTGTCCCAGACGAGGAACATAGGATTGGAGGCGGTTCCCACGTTCGGCAGGTAGTGAACGTTTCCCAACGAATCTCCCATTACGACATCCGGAATCGTGTCCAAATCCAGGTCCAAAGAGGTTGGAGAGCTGGCGGTTCCGACATCTATGTTGCCAAACATGGCGGGGTTGTGAGGTGCCCACTGGGGATTCGAGGGATCCCATATGTTCTCATGGAATCTCAGCCCCCCTGAATCGTTACCCGATAACAGGTCCAGATCCCCGTCGAAATCCACGTCCACGAGCGCTGGGCTTGCGTAGTCTCCCTCGTCAAGACCCAGGTCCTGAGGCGCCAAGAACACGGAGTTCGTCGTCGTAGCAGGATCGCCGTCAGAGATGTACTGTGGATTGTTCGCGGCATTTTCCGCGAGGTACAGTTTCCCATCGTTGGTTCCAATGACAAGGTCGGGATCACCGTCACCGTCCACATCACCCAAATCTATCGCGCTGTACGGCAGAGAAATACCTGTTGGTAGCGGAGTGCCCCACGAAGGCGATTCCGGAGTACCGACGTTCGTCAGCTTCCAGACTCCGACCTCCACACCGATGAGAATATCCAAATCGTTGTCTCCATCCAGGTCTGAAATCGCTGGGTCCACACGCGACGCAAGGAGCGACCCGAACATCGAGGTATTGGAGACCAGGACGCATCCAACATAGACATCATAGGCCTCGTAGTAGTGCAGTCCTTTCTCGACGTTCTCGAAGTACTTGAGCCCGTCGCTCTGGGTCCCGACGACGAGGTCCAGGTCGCCATCGGCATCGAGGTCCGCGAAGGCGGGCGCGGCGAAGGCCTGGACCTGTATGGGTTCATCCGCCATCTGCTCGAACCTGCGGGTGAGATTGTCCTTGATCCAGTTCGGGCTCCTGGCAATCGCGTCCAAGGCGCTCTGCGGGAATCCCACCGTGGGGCTAGCTATCGGGATCTCGGTCAGAGTATGATTTGCCCCGTCGTAGACGACGTAGTACTCCTTTCCAGCAGGTACTGTTATCTGCGCTGAGATCTCCTTAATAACGTCAAAAGGATTGATTTCTCCGGACTGGTCCGAACGAACACTCGTGGTTTCGTCCGTCCCCAGTGGTCCATCCTTCTCGTTCACAGTTGAAATCGTCCCACAGAGAGAGACAACAAGTACGGTTACAATCAGCACAACTACGCCCACATCTGACAGACATCGACTATGTTCCATCTTAGACCCCCCAGCGCAGGTGGAAGACCCCGCTAAATCCTGGATATCGCTAGATGAAGTGGATATTTATAGTTATAGTTGTGGGCGGCTTTGGGACAAAATTAATGGAGCGGCTATCTGGTGCTTAGAGCACTCTCATCCTCGGGGGTGAGAATCACCTGCCGAGTGTGGACCTTTGCATCGCAGCCTCTTAGGAACCGGATCACCCTCTCTGAGTCTTCCTCCTTGACTATCATCACACCGCGGATGAACTTCACATAGGGGATATCCTCAAGCAATCCCTTCCGCCAGTAGGTGTACCTCCCCTCGTGGGAGCTGGTCCTCTGTCCGTAAAGCCTCTTCGACATGGCACTCGATCTCGTCTTGTCGGTCCCCGGAGGAAGGCTGTATGCTATCAGTACCCCTTTCATCTATGGGCGTATACGCCCATACATATATAAGGATTGATGCACTTATCCCGTCGAATGAACAGGGGGCAGAAGTCCAAGCTCCTGCAGGCGTTGATAGGGCAGGTGAGGAAGAGGGAGTATCCCTACGAGCCGAAGGAGAAGGAAAGGATCGATTGGGGTGCCTATGACAGGGCTCAGGTGAGGGAGATGAACGATATGCTCCTCCTCATCCGCGACTCCGTGGAGGAGGCCTCGCACAGATTGGAGGACGCGCTCAAGAAGAGAAAGGGTCCTGGAAGGCCTCCGACACCGCCGACGGATCTGGCGAAGGCATTGCTCGTTCAGCAGTACTTCGGTGTGGCGAACAGGAAGGCCGAGGGACTACTTCTGCTCTTCAAGGAGAAGCTCGGCCTATCGAGGAAGTTCTCCTACAAGACAATCGAAAGAGCGTACGAGAACCCCGATGTGAGGAATCTCCTGGATACGCTCTTCTCCCTTACCCAGGACGCTGTCAGGGATGTGGAGAAGGAGCTTGCAGTGGACGGTACCGGACTCCCGAGGTCCATGAAGAGCAACTACGAGTCGGACAAGAAGGGAGGAAAGAGGACCAGAGGATATGAGAAGGTCGTCACGGCCATAGGAAGGAAGTACAAGCTCTTCTCCTCCTTCCGTGTGATGGAGAATCCTCATGGAAACGAGTCTCCCATGCTGCCCGCCCTGATGGAGGACTCAAAGGGATATACTTCCCTGGAGGTCGTCAGTGGAGATGCGGGATTCCTCTCCAGGGAGAACTGCACCGCCATCGAGACATTGGGAGCGGTTCCCAGGCTCTTCCCCAAGAGGGGAACCACCTTCAGGAGGAAGGGAAGCGATGCCTGGGTCCACATGCTTCACTCCTTCATTCAGGATACGCAGGGATGGTTGAGGGAGTATCACTCCCGATCCATCGCGGAAGGCGGATACTCCACCTTCAAGAGGGCTTTCCCTCTCCCCCTTCGTCGGAGGTTGAGATGGAGAAGAAACACAGAGGCCTTCACGAGGGCCTGTTGCCACAACCTGAAGAGATTGTGTTATCTCAGGTATCTATTCGGGATCGAGCCCACCTTCTCCTTCCAGCTGGGACGCTAGGATAATTTTGTCCCAAAGCC
>JAGMCJ010000140.1 GCA_023129265.1 Thermoplasmata archaeon
GTCTTCGACTACGGGAACAACATCAGGGGTCAGGCCCAGCAGGCGGGAGTGGAGAACGCCTTCGATTTCCAGGGCTTCGTCCCGCTGTACATCAGATCGATGTTCTGCGAGGGCAGGGGCCCGTTCAGATGGGTTGCCGTGTCAGGGGAACCTGAGGACATACTGAAGACGGACAAGGTCGTGACGGAGCTCTTCCCCAAGAACCGACAGCTTGCCAACTGGATCGAACTGGCGGAGAAGTACCTTCCCTGGGAAGGACTGCCCGCGAGAGTATGCTGGTTGGGATACGGCGAGAGGGCGAAGTTCGGAAAGAGAATCAACCAGATGGTCCGGGATGGTGACCTCTCAGGGCCCATTGTGATCACGAGGGACCACCTTGACTGCGGTTCCGTTGCCTCCCCGAACAGGGAGACCGAGGGCATGCGGGACGGCAGCGATGCGGTCGCCGATTGGCCTATCCTCAACGCACTGTTGAACACCGCGGCGGGAGCTGACCTCATAGCGGTCCACAACGGCGGTGGAGTGGGAATCGGATACTCAACGCACGCCGGGATGACGGTGGTGGCTGACGGCACGGTGAGCGCCGAGAAGAGGATCGAGCGCGTACTGACGACGGACCCGGGCATGGGAATCATAAGACACGCGGATGCGGGATACCAGAAGGCTGTGGAGTTCGCAGGACAGCACTCGATAAGGCTCCCTAGCATGGTGAATCGAGGCTAGCCCGGCAGTCCGAAGTTTTTATTGCAGAACCGCATTACAGATTGAATGCTCAGGATCAGAGCTAAGTCCTGGCTGGAAAAGGACGGCGATTTTCTTGTTGGCGAGGGCAGAGCCAGACTGTTGAGGCTCGTTGAGGAGACAGGCTCGATTTCCGAGGCCGCGAAGAGGATGGGGATGTCCTATAGGCATGCGTGGGGAACGATCAAGGAAATCAGCGAATCCGCTGGGGAGCGGGTGGTGCAGTCGAAGAGAGGCGGGACAGGTGGAGGCTGTACGACGCTCACGAAGACCGGGAGGGACATCCTGAGCGCGTATGAGGAGGGAAACAGCTCGATTCAGACCTTCCTCGAGGGCGGGCCCAGACACCCGCGAGTCGCTGTCGACGGAATCTTGATCACGAGAGGGAAGCTCGTCGCCATCAGGCGGAAGTATCCGCCCTTCAAGGGGAAGATGGCCCTTCCAGGGGGCTTCGTTGAATACGGAGAGAGGGTGGAGGATGCCGTGGTCAGGGAGTTCGAGGAGGAAACGGGCCTCAAGACGAGTGTCGAGCGGATGCTCGGAGTGTACTCCGACCCTACCAGAGATCCGAGAGGTCAGGTCATCTCCGTTGTCTTTCTTCTGAAGAGGAGAGGAGGGAAGCTCAGATCGGGGAGCGATGCGGCGAGCATAGAACTGGTGGAGCCTGAGCGAACGGAGGACATGGCCTTCGACCACGCAGAAATCGTAGAGGGCTACCTGAGCCTCACAGATTGATGTAGAGCCTTGCCAAAGTGTCCCTGATGAAGGGTACGAAAATCAACGACTTGTTGTTGACTGTCATCGTGTATCGGATGTACTGCAACGTACCGGGCTTCTCCGCCTCGTTTGTGAGGATTACGAAGTCCGCCAGCTCCTCTGCCTCCTTCTCAGAGATGTTGCAGGGCATCCTTGAAATCCCCCCGAAATCCTTCGATTCGGCGTAGTGGGGCGGGTTGTTCGTCAAAGCCGTTGCCCACTTCCTGAATTCCTCTGCGGGAAGCTTGGTGGCGGGAACGTAGATATCGACGTTGCCAGAATATCGACCACCTCCCCCTTCGATGAGCGTGGCTAGCTTGTGGATGTAACCCCCAACGACCTCGGTATCCATAATCGCGACATGAGCGGAGACCCGCCAGAAGGGCACGTAGACGTTGTCCGGACGACGGGCATCTCGGGGCCGGGCAATCTGATACTCCATCTCCTTTGGCTTCGGGTCCCTCATGTGGATCGTGCCGCAGTCGCACACGAACAGCAAGTCCTCCTCCCTCTGCTTGGAGACGAGTGGTTGGCCGCAACTCGGACACTCAACTCTCGTCAGCTTCAACTTCCTCACTCTCCTCAATCTGCTCTGGAGGTCTCCTCGTCAACAGAAGAACCAGTACCACAATCACGACGACGGCCATTAACACCAGGACCCACCAGTAGTCCCAGAGCTCCTCTCCTTTCTCGGCCTGAGGGATTAGCGGGTCTGGGTCAAGGCCATCGACAAGGCCATCGCCGTCGGTGTCGCTGTTCGTAGGATCCGTTCCTGCGTCCTCCTCCTGGAGGTTGAGGAACCCGTCCTCGTCTGGATCATCGACCGCGCCCTCATTGAGATCCCCGAAGTTCTCTTCCTCCCATTCGTCCTGCAGGCCGTCGTTGTCCAGATCGCCCTCTGGGGATATCCGGACAAGAAGGACGTCCTCGTCGGAATTGCCAGCCATATCCACCACTTCCAGGACAACCTCATAGGTTCCGACTTCATCGAACGTGTGCTGGACCGTTACGCCTGATAGGAGGATCTCCTCGTCCCCGTCAACGAATCTCCAATTGAATGACCGGATCCCGAGATTATCGGAGGACGCGCTTGCACTGAACACGACCCCTTCGAACTGCTCCACCAACATGTCACCGCCCGCCACGGCATGCGGGTCCTGGGTGTCAGCGATCACAACGACAGTGACTGTCGCGGAGTTCCCCGCCGCATCGAAGGACTCGACGGTGATGGTGTTCTCTCCCTCGGAAAGACCGACAAGGGCCTCGAAACTCCCGTTCGGCCTGGGAACTGTGCTCACGTCGCCAACGAAGACGACCGCATCAGGGTCCGTCCTGCCCTGGACGAATATGGAAGGATGAGGAGTGATTGTGCCGTTCGAGGGTGACGTTACGTCGAGTCCCGGCGCAATCGTGTCGTAGATGATCGTTCTCTCTTCACGGGCTTCGTTTCCGGCTGAATCTCTTGCGATGACGGAAATCGCGTTCTCGCCTGCGGCGAGACTCACATACCTCTGGAAGGTTCCGTCTGGCTGGGGAGAGACAGAGACCCCGTTGACCTCGACGACGGTTCCTGGTTCCGTTTGACCCTCAACCGAGATGGGGATGGTGTTCGTGTGAAGGTAGTCCTCGGGCGAGAACAGAGTCAGCGGAGGGGCGATCGTGTCGAGATAGACCAAGAGTGCGGTGCTGTTCTCATTCCCAGCTTCGTCCGAGGAGGACACGTCAATCCAGTTTACGCCCTCGGACAAAGATATGTCAATTGAGAAATCCCCCGCCACCGACACCAAGGCCAGAATCCCATTCACCGAAAGCGAGGCTCCCGGTTCCGTCGTCCCGGCGACCGTGACCGTGGGGATGGCCACTATCGAACCGTTCTGCGGTGATAGCACTTGCAGGGACGGCGGGAAAGGATCGTACCGGACGTGCAGCGGGACGACCGCCGTGTTCCCCGCAAGGTCCGCGGCATCCACTGTGACGGCATTGACACCGACCGAGAGTGGAACGATTTCGCTGAACGTGCCATCGGGGTTCACGGAGGATGGGACACCGTTTATCCTCAGGATGCTACCGACCTCCACATCTCCACTCACGACCACCGAGGGGATGTTGGTGACGAGACCGTCATGCGGCGCAGTGACCGACAGATAGGGAGCGTTCGTGTCGAGAGTGATGTTGATGATCTTCGTTATTTCGTTCCCAGCTAGGTCGATTGCCCTTGCAGGAACCAGATTCTGTCCTTCCGTCAGGGCGATGTTGGCCGAAAACGAGCCGTCTAGCTGGACGGAGAGTATCGTGCCCGCGATTTCCACGGAAGCTCCCGGTTCGGTGGAGCCTTGGAAGGGCTGCGTGACCGTACTGGTTATCGAGTTGTTCGCGGGCGTGTTGATGATGAGCGGTGGCGGGACCGTGTCCAGCGTAACGTTCCTCACCACTGTCCTCTCGTTCGATGCCAAATCAAACGCCTGCACTGTGATAAGATTCGGGCCTTCCGCCAAGGAGACCGTTGTGTCGAAGTCCCCGGACGGCTGGACCGTAGCTGGAACCGCCTGAACGAAGAGGGATGCCCCCGGTTCCGTCCTTCCCACGACCTGCAGGGCAGGATTGTTCGTGATCATCCCCTCGTCCGGAGAGTGGACGTCGAGAAACGGCGGAATCGTATCCACAACGAAGCTCCACACTGTCGTGTTCTGGTTCCCCGAAAGGTCGGCGATGGCCACGGACACAGTGTGAGAGCCCTCGGCAAGAAGGAACGGCATGGGCCAGTCTATCGAAGAGTTCGTAACGACAGACCAATCCGTCACGTCAATCCCGTCCACGGTCATCTTCAGAGAGGAGATGTTCACCCCGGAACCGGTGTCCAGGAAGTCCACGCCTATCGTCGGGCTGTTGTCCGATATGATCGAATCGACTGGCGGCCTGTGGTTCAGGAACGCTGGCGGGGCGTCGAGAACCTCTGCGTGGAACGGAATCATGATGGCATCTGGAATGTCAGGAGGACCCAGGAAGACAACCCCGATATAGTCCCCTTTCACAGAGGGGAGGGAGTAGGTGCCGTTGAAGTGCTTCTTATCGCCCGAAGCGATTGGTCCCGTCGGAACGTCGCTCACTGCAAGATCGGTCCCCTGCACGACCTCGAAGTATCCGTCGAAGGTGGAGGACCCGCCCGGGACGCTCCAACCGTGGACCA
>JAGMCJ010000141.1 GCA_023129265.1 Thermoplasmata archaeon
GCTCCCCCTTGACCTTGACGTGAACAGCGTAATCGTGACCGTGAAGCCTCTCGCACTTCTCGGAGGTCGGGACAACGTGTGATGCGGAGAACCTGATCCGGGACTTCCATCCGTCAATCTCGAGTTTCATGCCCTCACCATGTATCAGTCGCTATTAAACATATCACTGCCGAGTATCTCATCCAGCGTGTAGTCGTCCCATTCCATGTCGCCGAGCAGTATCCTCAGCTCCGTCGGTGTCAGAATGGGTTTGTCGAACATCGCCTGGTCGTCGACCGCCACCCTCGGGCAGGCGGTGGAGACGAACGCGTCGACCCCGAGTCCTAGCAGATTCTCAGGGGTGACGTAGTCAAGCAGTATCGTGACGGACTTCTTGCCCTTCTCCTGGAGGAGCTCCTCGAGCGAGTTGGCAAGCTCCAGCCTGTTCTGGCCGACCTTCCTTGAGACGATCACCCCGAAGGTCTCGGCGGGCCGTGCGCTCTCCATCGCGGCGAACCTCAACCGCTTCATCTCATCGACCGCATCCTCGATGTCCCGCACCTCGTCCCGCTCCGGGTCGAGGACGACGACCTTCTTTCCCGTTGCCAGAGCGACGCCTATCGGATGGAAGTTCCCGTCGCCCACGTACAGGAACGAATCCACCTCATCCGCTACCGATCTGGCCGAGGAGAAGTTGCATCCGAGCACCTGTCCCGGGTAGGACAGTCTGGAGTCGCCTTCTCCGATGACCGCCTCTACGCCCTTCGCCGCGAGGGTCTGCCTCAACCGCAGGAGCTCCGGGACGTACTGGACGCTGGAGAGGAGGCCTGTCTTCTCCCCCAAGGACGGGACGGCCCTCTCGAGAAGGTCCGTGTCCGGCAGCTCCTTCTGCAGCTCCATGTAAACGACATTGTCGGACTCGATGTAAACGAGCGGGGCATGACCCAGATGGAAGATCAGGTCCACGGGGGCATCGGCAACATCGCAAGCGCCGTAGCAGGGATCGCCCCAGAGATAGATCTCGGCATCCACCTTCTCCTTGAGCTCGAGGACGACATCAACAATCCTTTTCCTCAGACCGTCGGGGAACTGGATGGCGACGCTCTTGGCCTTCACGCGGGCGATCTCGTCCGCCATCTTCTGGATTTCCCAATCTCCGATCATATCTCTCCCAGTTCTCGGCACGCGGTGATCATGTCCTCGATGAGGACGTCGAGGGTCTCCTCAGTCGCGTGGGGCATGACGACCAACCTCAGTGCCTCCGGGTGCTTCGTCAGGGAGAGGTGCCACCCTCTCCTCTCAAGGTGCTCTTTCACGCTGACAGGGTCCTTGAGCCTCACCGCCAGGATGTTCGTGACCGGCTCGGTGACGAGGCTGAGTCCCATGTCGCTGACGGCTCTCGCCAGCCGCCTGGTCCGCGCCATGCAGCTCTCGACGTTCTCCCTGTATCCGTCCCTGCCCATCGACATTATCGTGGCATAGAGAGAGGGCACGCCCGCGCTCGCTCTCGTGCCCAGGACCGTGGTCTGGAACATGCTCGTGAGATAGGGCGACTCGAAGGCGATGTTCTGCAGGTCCTCCTCCTTCCTCAGCAGGAACACGCTGGACGGAATCGTGGACATCCCCATCTTGTGACCGTCCGCGTTCATGGAGCTGAGCCCAGCATTCCTGAAGTCGAAAGCGGGAACATCGTCCAGGAACGGGAGGATGAAGCCCCCCCATGCGGCATCGACGTGGAACCACGTCTTCTCCTCGCAGAGCCGGGACAGCTTGTCTATCGGGTCGACCAGACCGAACTCGGTCGTACCTGCTGTCGCGACTACGGCCGCCGTGTCATCGCCGATGCGTTTCTCCACCTCGCCGACGTCCATCACGTGGTTCTCGTCCACGGCGACCTCTTTGGGTATCATCTTCAGTATGTCGCACGCCTTTCTGATCGAGAAGTGCGCATTGCGGCCGAGTATTACCTCCTTCCTTCCCGTGAGGTTGCGTGCGATCCAGAGAGCCGTGAGGTTCGCCTCAGTTCCGCCCTCCAGGACGCGGCCCGTCACGCCCTTTCCATTCAGGAGATCGGACATCATCTCAACGATCCTGCCTTCCAGCCTCCTCGTCCCTGGATAGAGGCCCGGGTTCCCCAGGTTGCTCTCGATGAACATGCCGTGCGTGTCGATCGCCACGTCCAACGGCTGGGTGCACATCGATCCGAGTATCTTACCATCCTCGAAGTGGAAGTCCTCGGAGAGGGCCTTCTCGACTTCGGATATGACATCATCGTATTCCAATCCCTTCTGCAACATCGTCACACCTCCTCTGCCCGCCATAGGGACAGCGTATCCTCTACAAGTCTGTTATCGACGGCGAGTATGTCGATCCCCTTTTCCGCGCAGTATCTCCACAGCTCCGCGAGCCGCCTGCGGTCGGAGGTCCCTATCGCCACGACCAGACCGCGCTCGTGGGTCTCGTCCACGGTCGCACCGACGGCGGAGAGGGCCATGCCGAACCGCTTGTCCTGGGGAGCGTCCATCTTGTTCACGAGGTCGTCGATCGGGATGAATACGCCGTCGAACTCGCCCGCCACGTCCTTGAGGAGAAGCAGCGATGTGGGTGTACCCGCTTCCAACCAGAACGGAAGCTCCTTTGACCGCCTAAGGCCCTTCTCCGCCGCGGACTTCACGATTTCCTCGGAGTGCGAAGCGGTGGCACCGAACATCGGCCATATGTTCTCGCCGCCCTCCTTTCGGGCACCCGCCAAAGACCCCATGTCCCTGTCGCCCACCAGGACGACGATCGGCCTCGGCCTCAGGTTCTTGGAGAGCCTGAGAAGCTCGTCCGTGACGGGCAGAGCACCCTCGGACGGAACGAGGAACAGCCCTTGGATCTCCGCTTTCTCTATGCCTTTTGGCGGGGACCTGGACATGATGAATATATTTGTCTCCCTCGTGGGGATCTGCCTCTTGACATCGACCGTCTTCTCCCTCGGCTCCGGAGCGGGCTCTGGCAGCTCCTCGGCAAGGGAGACGTTCCATA
Organism: Thermoplasmata archaeon; assembly: GCA_023129265.1. GTDB lineage: Archaea > Thermoplasmatota > Thermoplasmata > RBG-16-68-12 > JAGMCJ01 > JAGMCJ01. The sequence continues at coordinate 3,007 of JAGMCJ010000141.1, forward strand.
CGATGAAGACCCGGTCCTTCAGGTACCAGTGGAACGTGCCGGGGCCCATCTTCCGGGTCAGTCTCTCGCCGAGCGCGGAGAGCTTCTTTAGCAGGTCTGGCGGGACCTTCGACTCCCGCCTGAGCTCCTTCTCGACGTCGACCTCCTCCATCCCCGCCTCCTCCGCGACCCACTTCCTCTCCTGCGAGAGGATCTTCCTGTCGACCACGGAGCCCTCCCCGTCGATCGTCATCGTGTCCGCTGAGCTGAGGTCCACGGGGAGCCCGAGCAGGGCCTTGACGTCGTACTTCCCCTCGCCCGCCTCTTCGACGGAGCCAGACGCGCTGTGCGGAGGGATCTCCTGGACAAGGAATGCGAGCCTGTAAGCGGCCACCTCTTTCCCTCTCCTGTAGTCCTCCTCTTCCTCTGAGAGGAACTCCACCATCGTCTTCCTGACCTCCGTCACCAGGGACGCCTTGTCCGACACGTAGGCGCCTGAGCTCTCCGATGGATAGGAAGGGCTTGGCATGACGTTGACGACGCTCGAACCGAGGCGGTCGAACGCCCTCGCGATCTCGAGCTCGACGGACCACGGGATCAGCCGCTCGGAGACACCCTCCTTCGCGGACCGGAACTCGTCGAAGACCGGATGGCAGATGACAAAGCTCTTGGGAACGGTCGCGACCCGCCCAGCCCTCGCGAGGGTGGATATCGTGACACCGGACCGCGCCAGCTCCTCTGCGGGGAGATCATCAAAAAGGGCGACCCTTCGAGACTGCATGTGCTCAGGTAGGTGCTTTTCTGTAAAAAAGGTTGCTGGAATCAGATCCACTTCTTCTCGTCCTCGGTGATCCGAATCCTTATCGGGGTCGGGAGCTTCGCGCCCGCCTTTCTCAGGGCCTCTTTCGCAGCGGGGATGTTCGAGTGCTCGACCTTGAGCGTTATGAGGGCCTGACCCCTCTTCACCCTGGCCGCGGTCCCGATGGCCTTCCCGAACGCATGCCTCATCCCCTCGGATATCCTGTCCGCACCGGCGCCTTGGGCAATCTTGTTCTCCCTGAGCACGTTGTGCGGGTATATCCTTATCTTGAGGTGGTATTCCCTTCCCGCGTGCTTCTGGATGTACCTGTTCGCGGTGACGCGGGCGGCCTCAAGGGCCAGGTGCCTTATCTGGCACGCCTCCTTCGCTATGAGGGTCACGGAAACCGGGAAGTCCTTGTCCCTGCTGCCCACGTCGAACTGGACGATCCTGAGGGCGGGGATTCCGCCTATGTACTTCTTGCGGGTGTAGGATTGGCCCCGTATGGGCGTGTACATCCTCGCTGGTTTCCTGGGCATGGCCCTCATCAATACGTGCGAAACGTATTTAATGTCTTCGAATCCCCGAAGGGAGCCTATCGCGATAGGGACACCTCATGATTGGGATCGCGACGAGCTTCAGCCTATCCACCAGTCTCGACTTCCCTATGCGGGCTTCTCCTCAGATGAACAGGACGCTTCCTTACCCCTCTGCAGCCCGATTCAAGTAATCCTGCAGTTCTTTTGGGTTCTCGTCTTGACAATCGATCTCAGGCTGAGAATCAAGCTCTGATATGTACGTCTCCAACCCTCGATTGCTTCCTCCTTCCAGATGGATTGCTCTTCGAGGCAGGTTGCTCTCTCTCAGCCACCTCGTCCAAGGGCTGTTTTCCAGGCTTTGGTATGATACGCGGTCCAGGACGGTTGATATCAGTCTCCCTGGGGATGGGGCTGGGCAAGTAGCGATGTGTTGCATTCGGCGGGAGAGCCTATTCCTACCATGTCTCGACCGACAGCCCTTTGATGCGCTCGAAATGCTTCACGTTGCGGGTGATGAGTGTCTCTCCCGCTTCAGTCGTCATGACGGCAATCATGATATCAAAATCGCCCATCGGGGTGCCCGCCCGCTCCATCTCAGCTGAAATCTGACCTATTGCTGGCGCCAGGTCCATGGAGAGGCTGATGTGGCCCATATTGCTGACCAGCTCGTCGACCCTCCGTTGCTCCCTCGATGGGTTCTTCGACAGGAAGGCCCCCTTATAGAGCTCGCATGCGTTGACTACCGTGGTCTTAACGGCATCCCCCTTCCCCGCCAACTCCTGGAGCTTCTCCAATGCATCTTGGTTCTTTCGTATCAGCCCAACGATTATATCGGTGTCAAGAACGCTCATTCCAGTACTACCTCTCTGAGACGCGCCCCGTCCCGTTCCGAGTAGACGCGCTCGATGGATTCCGCGAGATTCGGGGCTGGATTCTGGCTTTCGATGTACTCGAGGAGTTTCCGAGCAGTGTGACGGTGGGCAACACGGAGGATTACGCGGGTGAACGACTCCCCATTGCGTTTCAGGTGTGCGAGTGCATCGTAGGCCTCTTCTGATATGGTAATAGTCTTGTGAGCCATGTTTCTACTATGAGTTTACGTGTATTTAAGTGTATTTAATTGACAAATCAAGACTGAGAACATTCAGGACGGATAGGATGAAGATTCTCGCCCAGGGGATAGGAATGGCATGTGTGGAAATGATTCTCGTCCACGGTGCAGGCGGTTCCGTGTAGAAACGGTCGGACATCGTGGATGATGGACGATTGACAAAAGCCAGAGTAACTATAAATAGCCAAATTCCGTTGAAAGTCATCAATGAAGAAGGTCAAATTGGCAATCCGTGAAGGGGACAAGCCGATTCAAGGTACCGGGCTCAGGCTCTGCCTTTTGAAAGATGCCCAGAAACGGTCCATAACTCATTTCTTTGCGGAGAACCTTCCAGACAAGAAAGCAGTTGAGGCTCTGGTCGGCGGTAGCCCCCGCGAGGTCGACAGATACATCGAGGCAATCAAGAAGCTGGGTAGCGATCCAAGGGGGTTTCACCTGGATGTCAAGGAATACGAAGGAGACATAATGAAGATTAATGCGTTCATCGGTTATTTACACACGGAGCAATTGATGAAAGGCGTTGATGCTGTGCAAGGTCTTGGTGTAACGCTCGAGAATGTCGGAAGGGAATTCGCACAGACAGTTTCTAGCGGCTTCAAACATATGGATGACCGTTTTGATGAGATGCCCAAGAAGGTGGCAGAAGAACTCAGCAAGTAGCGCGCGTATGGACCACGCAGCTTCGGGGGGAATCTCCAAAGGGTTATTAATGGATGAGATGTTTTCACCGCAATCAGGGGACAACAGCGAATGATGCTTGTCAAACTCGGCGGGAGCCTGATAACCGACAAGGCACGACTGAAGACCTTCCGGACGGACAGGATGAAGGTTCTCGCACAGGAGATCGGCATGTCGGGCGTGGAGATGATACTCGTCCACGGTGCGGGCTCGTTCGGCCACATCCTCGCGAAGGAGCACAAGCTGGAGGACGGATACCTGAACGAGAAGCAGCTCCCCGGAGTATCGCACGTCCAGAGGGATGTGAAGACGCTGAACCTCATGGTGATGGACGCCCTCATCGTAGAGGGGCTCAAGCCGGTCTCCCTGCCGCCGAGCTCGATTGTCCGCTTCAACAACGGCGCACTGGAGTCGATGGACTACGGACCCTTCAAGGAATACGTCCGCCTGGGCATGATGCCCGTGACCTTCGGCGACGTCGTTCTCGACTCGGAGAAGAAGTTCGCCATATGCTCGGGCGACGACCTGATGTTGTGGCTCTCGAAAGAGTTCAAGCCAGAGAATGCCGTGTTCGCGACCGATACCGATGGCGTGTACCCGAGCTACCCGCCAGCTGAAGGTGGAAAGGCGATCGAGCAGCTGGACTGGGACACGTTCAAGACCATCGAGGGCGAGACCGCTCGTGCCGACGTAACCGGTGGCATATTCAGGAAGCTCAGGCTCATGTTCGACATCGCCGACATGGGAGTGGAGACATGGGTCATCAACGGCAGCGTGGACGGTAGGCTCATGAAGTTCCTCATGGGGCACGGCGCCCCCGGGACCCAGATATCGAGGAGATAGAATGACTCAGAACAGGAAGAGGGAACACATTGAGATTGTTTCGCAGGAGGACGTTGACGCAAGCCACCGCTACTGGGACGACATCGTCCTCGTTCACAAGGCTCTGCCCGAGATCGATGTGGACGAGATCGATGCTGGCATCGAGATCTTCGGGAAGAAGCTGTCCGCCCCGCTCATCATATCCGCTATGACCGGCGGGTTCAAGGAGGCCAGGAAGATAAACGAGAACCTCGCGAAGGCCGCCGCCGCCGTTGGCATCGGCATGGGCGTCGGGAGCCAGAGACAGGCGCTGGCGGACCCGACACTGGAGGACACCTTCTCCGTCCTCAAGGAGCACGAGATCCCACTCGTGATCAGCAACGTGGGCGCGCCGCAGCTCATTCCGCAGCCCAGCGAGAAACCCCTGGACCTCGAGGATGTGCAGAGGGCGGTGACAATGATCGACGCGGACGTTCTGGCGGTTCATCTGAACTTCCTTCAGGAGATCGCGCAGCCCGAGGGCGACCTGAAGGCGAGGGGTTGCCTGAAGGCCATATCCGCCATCGCGAGGGTCTTCCCCATCCTAGCCAAGGAGACCGGGGCAGGGATCTCGCGCGAGGTCGCCATCGCATTGAAGAAGGCGGGCGTCGTGGGCATAGACGTTGGCGGGCTCGGCGGAACGAGCTTCTCCGCGGTCGAGTTCTATCGGGCGAAGAAGATCAACGACACGAGGAAGCAGGAGCTCGGAAAGCTGTACTGGAACTGGGGCATCCCGACCCCTGTCTCCGTCATTTGGGCGAACGTTGGGCTTCCCGTCATCGCCACTGGCGGGGTCCAGAACGGTCTAGATGTCGCTCGAGCGGTCGCTCTGGGGGCCTCCTGCGCGGGAATGGCGTCCCGCCTCCTGCCAGCGGCGAAGGAGTCGAACAAGGCCGTCGAGTCCGAGCTCAGGGCGATAATCAACGAGCTGCGTGCGGCGATGTTCCTGACGGGTTCCACGGACGTGGAGGAGCTCGCCGCAAAGGAGTACGTCGTCAAGGGAGACACCGCCAACTGGCTCAAGGAGATGGAGGTACTCGGTTGAGCCCGCAAGGAAGGACCATCGACGATTTCGAGGCCTATCTCGCCGAAATGGTACCGGCAGTCGAGCGGGAGATGGCCAAGTTCCTCGAGACGGAAAGGCAGGTTCCCAACCTGCACGATGCGTTGCAGTATTCGTTGGGCCTCGACGTGGACGAGAGGAAGTACCGCGGCAAGCGGATAAGACCGGTCCTTGCCCTGCTGGCCTGCGAGAGCCTGGGCGGGACCGTCGAGCGGGCGATGCCCTTCGCGGTCGCCTCTGAACTCCTGCACAACTTCCTCCTCACGCACGATGACATCCAGGACGGGGACGACGTCAGGCACGACCGCCCCTCGGTCTGGAAGAAGTACGGGGTCGACCACGGGATCAACATAGGTGACTACCTTTTCGCGAAGATGTACGAGGCGGCGCTCGGGACCCTGGAGCGGGGCGTCGAGGAGGACCGCGTTCTTCGGCTCGTGAAGCTCCTAACGGACACCGTCAGCCACACGGGCGAAGGCCAGGCGATGGACATCTCGGCCCGCCAGAGGAACGACCTGACCGCGGACGAGTATCTGGAGACGGTCATCGAGAAGACAGGCTACTACCTGGCATGCCCTGTGCAGGGCGGAGCGGTCGTTGGCGGGGCCTCGGAGGACGTTCTCAGCACGCTGGAGAGCTACGGCAAGCACATCGGCCCCGTGTTCCAGATCAGGGACGACATCATCGACATGACCATGGGAAAGGGCAGGGGCCAGAAGGGTTCCGACGTGATGGAGGGGAAGAGGAGCCTGCTCGTCGTGATGGCCTCGGAGCGGTGCACGGACGAGGAGAGGGAGGAGCTCTTCGCGATCCTTGACAGGTCGCGGGCGAACACCAGCGACGCGGACGTACAGAGGGCCTTTGAGATATTCAGGGAATACGGAGCGCCAGAAAGGGCCGAGGAGATAGCCCAGGGGTTCCTGGACAAGTGCAACGAGACGCTGGAGGAGCTACCGTCGCCTCTGAAGGAGAGTCTCCAGGCTGCGTCCGACTTCATGCTGTCGAGGAGGAAGTGACCCACCCGGTCATTATCAGACCCGATAATCGCGCGGAAATGAAGATATAACTCGATTGGCACAGCCCATACACTGGAGTGGTAGGTCAGATGCCCGAGATGGTCACGTGCCTGTCGCTGGAGGAGAACGGCACTCTTCCAGACGAGCTCATCGACGTGATGAAGGACGATGACTGGGTCCCCCTCAAGGGGAAGTCCGCCTTCGTACTGAAATGGCCGAGGGCCACTGAGAACGACCCAGCGGTCCTCAAAGAAGTCACGGACAGGCTATTAAGAGTGAAGCTGGCCTTGAAAGGGATCGGAATGCAACACAGATTCTCGACGATGGAAGTGGGAAACGAGGACAGAATCAAGATGAAGGTCTGCCTCGTCGGCGATAAGGCAGTGGGCAAGAGCAGTCTGATCAGGAGATACGTGCTCGACCAGTTCGACGACGAGTACCTCAAGACGATGGGCTCCAAGGTCTCCAAGAAGACGCTCGTCCTGGAGCATCCTCGTGACGGAAGGGAGATTCGCGTGGACATGACAGTATGGGACATCATGGGGAACAAGGGCCTGGCCGACCTCCTTATGAGCTCCTACATCCACGGGGCCCAGGGCATCCTCGCCGTCTGCGACGTGACCAGAAAGTCCACGCTCGAAGGATTGGAGGGCTGGATCGGTGACGGGCTCAAGGTCACCGGGAACGTGCCCACACACGTTCTCGTGAACAAGGCCGACCAGCACGACGATTTCGATTTCAGCAGGGACGATGTCATGGGGGCAATCAATGCGGGCTCGAACGTCACTTTCACGAGCGCCAGGACCGGTGACAACGTCGAGGCCGCCTTCCACGACCTGGCGATGAGCATACTGGCGACCTACGAAGAGAAGGACATCGTGGAAAAGATTACCGCCTAGCACTCAAGGCCCTTGTTAGTGAGCGTGAAGGGAGCCACCAGCCCCTCTGCCAGGTGCCTGTGCTTTATCAGGACCGCTTGCCGCATGTGCGGCCCCGTCTTCTCGAGGCTGATTATCGTCTTCGTGTTGTGCGAGAGCATGTGACCGCCCAGCGGCTCGTA
>JAGMCJ010000142.1 GCA_023129265.1 Thermoplasmata archaeon
CTCAGGAACACGGAGCTGTTCAAGCACAGGTTCAGGCACTGCGCCACGCGGAGCCTGCTCGTGCTGAGGAGCTACAAGGGCAAGGAGGTGTCGATAGGCCGGCAGCAGCTCAGGTCCACGAGGGTCATGGACGCCTTCCACGACATAAAGGACTTCCCGGTGATCCAGGAGACCTACAGGGAGATACTGAACGACCACATGGATCTTCCTCATGCGACGGAGGTGCTCGAGAAGATCGAGAGCGGCGAGATGAAGGTCAAGAGCACGCGGTACTCGTCGACGCCCTCGCCTTTCGCGCACAACGTCGTCCTCGCGGGGATATCGGACGTAGTCCTCATGGAGGACAGGAGCTCCATGCTCCGGGACCTCCACCGCCAGGTTCTGAGAAGGGTCTTTCCGCAGTCCGAGATCCAAAAGATGCAGTTCAGCGAGGAAAGGATCTCAAACTACTTCGAGAAGAAGCTGCCGAGAATCAGCGGGAAGGACGACATACTAGCGCTCCTGAGAGAAGCGGGAGCGATGAGTATGCTCAGGCAGAAGGGCAGGAGCATCTTCGACCACGCAGATGTTGACTTCACAACATTGCGCAGGTGGTCCGAGGAGCTCATCGAGGAGGGGGAGGTGGAGTCAGTCTGGACTGCCAGGGGTTCCCTGTATGCCCTCAAGAATGACGTTCCCGCGCACGCTGCCGTGTTCGCGAAGAAGACCCGGACCGACGATGCTGGGGCGAAGATCCTTGCCGTGTTGGAGAAGGGTCCCGCGACGACGAAGGAAATCGCGAAGGCCGCCAGGACCAGCATCAAGGGGACCTCAGACACGCTTGCCTTGCTCGAGAGGGCCTACGATGTGAAGAGAAAGGGAGGGGAGGAGATAGTGTGGGAGAAGCGGGAGGTCGAGCCAGATGACTACGAGGAAGCTCTCGACCGCCTCGTGAGAATCACCCTCGGAACAGAAGGACCAACGACCCTCTCCGAACTGGCATTTACCCTTAGTATCGATGAGGGCGTCCTGAAGGAGACGCTTCGGGACCTCGAGGAGGGGGATGTCGTCGCCTCCGGGAATTTCGTCATCGGCGAGGAGTTCCAGTATATGCTCTCATCCGACCTGCGCGGGCTGGATCGGAAGGATGGGCGGAAGACATACTCCGAAGAGAGCGTCAAGCTGCACCTCATGAAGAAGCAGCTGAGGAACCTGAAGAGCATCGACGAGTACTTCGACGCCTTCCTCGAGGTGGGGCATCTGCTGGATGTCAGCAACCGCCTCCCGGATTTCGACATGGAGGAATGGAGCTCCCGGCGCTTGAGCGGGGACATCCTTCACGGAAGGTTCCTGAGCGGGCGTGTGAGATTCGTCAGGCGAAAGGACGCCCCCCTCTTCATCTCGGCCTACCGCGGCGAGAACCTCACCAAGCCGGACAAGGAGATACTGGATTACATCAAGTCGAACGATGGTGTCGACATCTTTGGGATCTCGAAGCAGCTCAAGCTCGATCGGGAAAGGGCGAGGAGCAGCGTGGAGAAGCTCGACAGGAACATGTACATCGTCCGCAAGTTCCAACCTCGGGAGGGATGGACCAGGTTGAACCTCTACATAGCGATGGACCGCGTGAAGGAGGTGAAGGGTGCGAGAAGGGCGATAGTGGAGAGGCTCCTTCGAGGATACGGTCCAGTTTCTCTCTCGGGGATCAGATGGTACACGTTGTTCCCCGTCGAGGAGATTAGAGAGATCCTTCTCAACCTCCGGGAGGAAGGAATCGCGGAGGAGATCGCGGTCGGGGAGATCGGCGATAGGAGCATGTGGATGCTGTCCGGCGAACTGGCCGAACTGGAAAAGGCCAAAGGGTCCGAGAAAGATGGTGTAAGAATCGTCTCTCTCTACGACCCCTGGGTGCAGCCTCTGTGGGCGCAACTGTCCAGCATGTACGGGGACAGCTGGTACTACCCTGTTCTGAGAAACGGGGAACTCATCGGTACAGTTGAGATATGGGAACTTGGCGG
>JAGMCJ010000143.1 GCA_023129265.1 Thermoplasmata archaeon
ATTACTTGCTTCTTGGCCTCTTCGATGTCCTCCCCAGAGACTCGGAGCGGAGACCCCGCGATCGCAGATTCCAGCCCGCTTCCTGAGATTTTGATTCCTGCCGCAGCGAAGACCTCGTCCATGGAGTCGAACCTCTCTCTCGGGTCCCTTATCTCATCAAGCGGTTTTGGCTTCAAGAGGGCCCTCGCTCTCGTGATGAGCGGTTCCTCCGGTCCTCCCAGTACGATCGTGTCTCCCTTCCGAATCACGCCGTCGTAGATTATGGCGTCAATCGTAGGGCCCAGACCCCTCTCCTCCTTGACCTCCAGAATCGTCCCCTTTGCGGGACCGCTGACCGTCTTGAGCCTCGGTGTCAGGAACCTCTGTGCGAGGCCAACCAGCATGAGAAGGACTTCCTGAACACCGACCGCGAACTTCCCGCTTGTCGGAACGACCGCCACAACAGTCGTGAAGTCCTCGATCTTGTCATACATCTCCGAATCGAAACCCTCTTGATACAGCTGGCCGACCAGATTATAGAACTTCTTATCGAAGTATTCCACGTAGGACTCGGGCTGGTCCGAGATCATCTCTCGAAATGACAGACTCGTCCTCTTTCTCCAGCCTGCAACCAGGTCTATCTTGTTGGCAGCGACCAGGAAGGGCGTCTTGAACCTCTTCAGTATCGAGAGCGACTCGACCGTCTGGGGCATTATCCCCTCGTTTATGTCGATGACGAGTATGGCGAGGTCGGCGAGCGCACCACCTCTTGCCCTCAGCGTCACGAACGAGTGATGTCCCGGCGTATCGATGAAGAGGAGACCAGGAACCTTCAGATCCTTACCATTCACGAGGTCCCCGCAGACCTCCATTATCGTGTCCAACGGGACCTCGGTGGCTCCGATGTGCTGAGTTATCGCACCGGGTTCCCTGGCAGCAACATTCGACCCTCTGATGGAATCTAGCAACGCTGTCTTCCCATGGTCGACATGACCCAGAACGCTGACTATGGGCTGCCTGATCATCCACGTGTCGAATGTGACCAGGATATATCTAATATTCGTTGAACGACGCAGGATGCTGGCCTACGACCGCTGGTCATCAGCGGACGGGAGACGCGACGGGACGGACACCTCATGCCGTCCAAGGCCCGTCTATTCTCTCAAATTCCTGAATGTCGTCGTCCGAAAAGAAAATCGGAATCTCCCTCTCTGCGCTCTCGGGCGAGTCCGAGGCGTGTATTATGTTCATCTGTTTGGATATGCCGAAGTCCCCTCTAATCGTGCCCGGAGACGCCTCCTTGGAATCGGTGGTTCCCACCATTCTCCTGACAACGGAAACGACGTCAGTACCCTCGACGACCATGGCGACGACCGGTCCGGAGGTTATGAAGCTCACCAGGTCCTCGAAGAAGTCCTTCTCCATGTGCTCCGCGTAGTACCTCTCCACGATCTCCCTGTCAAGCCTCAGCATCCTCATGGCCACGATCTTCAGCCCGCGCGATTCGAACCGCGAGACGACGGTCCCTATGAGCCCTCTCTGCACGCCGTCGGGTTTGACGAGAACGAACGCCCTGTCATTCCTCATCCGACTCACCTGCGGGAGCCTCTCTCTTCTCGGCCTTCACCGTTTTTCGGGGGTACCGCCTCGTCCAGCGGGTCCTTCTCGGAACCCTCCCGAGCTTGAGGGAGTTCTTCTGGCACTTGCCCGAGCAAAAGAAGTAGACGGTCGCGTCCTTCTTGATGAACATCTTCCCCGTCCCGGGTTCTATTCTCTCCCCGCAAAAAGTGCAGGTCCTGGCCTGAACCACTCAAACACCCTCACTTGATGGACAGCTTCCTCGCTTCTCTCGAGGTCTCTCGCAGCATCAGAACGTCGCCCATGCGCACTGCGCCCTTGACGTTCCTGGTGATGATCCTCCCCTTGTCTCGGCCCTCGAGGACTCTCACCTTCACCTGGATCGCCTCGCCGGTCATGCCCGTGCGTCCGACGACCTCGACCACCTCAGCGGGAATGCTACCCTCTACCATTCGTCTACTCCCTCAGCTTCTTCAGCTTCTTGGCAAGGTCATCCATCATGGGCTTTCCCTTCCCGGCGTCGACCACCGCCGCAGAGGCTGTCGCCTTTCCCAGGCCGGCCGCGACCCCGAGCTCGCTCTTGCTCGGCACGTAGGCGTAGGGGATGCCCTTCTCCTCGCAGAGGAGTGGTATATGCGCCAGTATCTCCTCCGGCTGGACATCTTCTGCCATGACGACGAACGTGGCTTCTCCCCGCTCGACGAGCTTGGTCACCTCGTTGGTGCCCTTCCTGACCTTTCCGCTGTCCCTTGAAAGCTCTACGACCTGGTATGTCGCGTCGACGAGCTCCTTGGGCATCTCGAATCTCACGTATATGGGCTTAGCCATACTTTGACCTCCTTCAGTTCCTGCGAACTTCATCAATCATCGGCTCTTAAAAGAGCGAGCGTGATAGACTCGGGTCCGTATAAAAAGGTTGCGTCACCTGGGTTTCCCCTGGAACTCCGGGATCCTGCCCAGCACGTCGAAGCGCGTGTCCCTCACGACCGGCCTGTGCTGTCTCGCCTTCTCCAGCTCCTTCAGGTCGATGTCGCACCGAACGACGTCCTCCCCGTACTCCTCGGCCTTCACCTTCTCGTCCCCTCGGGGACCCACGACCGTGCTCCCGCCGAAGAATATCATGTTCTTCTCCGTGCCCACGAGGTTGGAGTAGACGAAGAACAGGGCGTTCTCTATCGCCCTGGCCGGGATAATCGTCTGGAAGAAGAACTTGCTGGTGGAGGGCGAAGCGGAGCAGGCCACGATCATGTCCGCACCGCTCAGGGCGTAGAACTTCGAGAGCTCCGGGAAGAAAATGTCGAAGCAGATAATCAGTCCGATGCGCCCGATGTCGGTCTCGAAGACCTCCAGCCCCGAGCCCCTGCCGAAGTGCAGGCTCTCCTCGAAAGGTCCGAAGTTCGCCAGGTGCAGCTTCCTGTATGAGCGGGCGTCGCCGTCGGGGGTGAAGAGCACGGAGGAGTTGTATATCCCCCTCGTCTTCTCGTCCATCTCCGGCATCCCGAGTATGATGTGAGAGCCGTGTTCCTCGGAAATGCTCTTGATCTTCGACACGGAAGGGCCTGACAGGTCCTCGGCGAGCCTTGGAAAATCGCCCCTACACATATAGCCTGTCAGGAAGAGCTCACCGAAGACCGCGAGGTCGCACTCGTTCTCCGCGACGACTCTCTCTATCTTCTCCACGTTGTGCTCCTTGTTCCCCAACTCGGGTTGGACCTGGCCAAGTACGATTCTCATTCCTTCCTCACCTCTCTTGCTTTCGACAGAGCCTTCTTCTTCTGGTCCTCCACGCCCCAGCTGGAGAACGCGAACGCCACTATCGCGAACAACACGAAAAGCAGGATCTTCATTATCATGTCCTCCATCTCCAAGAGCAATATCATGGCGGCACCCAGAAGGAGGACTATCCAGGAAGTGACATACTGCCACGAGAGACCAGTGTCGACTTTCTCGACGCCGCCACCGCAAGCGGGACATCGTCTTCCTTCGATCCTGCTTCTCACCAAGACCTCATCACAGGACGGGCAGTAGACCAGTTTCACGGTCGCGGAGAAGTTGTCTCAGCTATAAAGGGTTTCTGAGGTTATCTATAGCAGCACTGAACCGTCCATCCTTGCTATAACTCAATCACATCCTAGGGGCCCCTTCCTCGGTTCTGTGCTCTGTACTGTTTCTGTATGCTCGCTGTATCCTTTCTGTATGCTTTCTCTATCGTTTCTGTACCCTGCCTGTAATATGCCTCTAGGATGCCTCTAGGATGACCGTAAGATACCTCTAGGTATTCTCTATAGATCCTGTACACTTTGTCTATGTTCGCTCTATGTTTCTCTATTCTCTCTTTGGTCGCCTCGTCTCGCTGGCGGGGTTCTTCTCTGTCCAGAGCGGAAAGAATGAAATACTCCAAAACACAATGA
>JAGMCJ010000144.1 GCA_023129265.1 Thermoplasmata archaeon
CACAACGTGGGGGCGGGTCATGGTCGCGCCCCTCGTACGAGGGCTCACCAACAAGAAGATCCGTGAGCTGTATGACTTTGGCGGGGCCTTCTGCATGATGGCCTTGGACTCATTCTAGTGAGGGCCCGCAAGGCCTAAGTCGACGTCTTGTCCTTCTTTCCAGAGAAAACCCAGACGAGATTCCCTCCCCCTCCAGTCACGATACTATTATATCAAAGGTTCACGATATCCGCCCCATCAGAGGGATTGGATGAGCTTCATAAAAAAGCCCTTTAGGAAATTCAAGGAAGGAGCGGTCAAGGAGACGGACCAGTACATCGATCTGGGTGATATGACCTTTGAGGACGTTCCGACGACGCTCGGAACGGGTGTCAAGTCGATGGTGAAGGTGGCCGAGGTCTACAGATATGAGGACATCAATGAGCTCACGGCCCACGTCTATAACGGTAACATACTCATTGTGGATTATAACTCGATAGCAAATGACGAACTGGCTCTCAAGAGGATAACGAACGAGCTGAAGTCGGTGGCCCGCGACACCGGAGGGGACGTGGCAGGCATCGGCAAGGGCATCCTGATAGCGACGCCCGGCGGGGTCAAAGTGGACCGCCACAAGCTCAGAGGGAGCTACTAGACAGAGGGCCCACAGAGAATCTTCCGTTTTCGAATCTGAGCTCATGGTAGTCCATCGAATGTCCCGTGTGCCTCAGCTTTGCGCATCTCAGCTTGAGCCGAACTGAGCCGTCCGGCAGGCAATGAAAACCCATGTGAAACAGTCCGTCGGCGATAGAATCCTCACGATTGGGATATCTTCCCTCCTCTCCCTGGTCGTATATGAACAAGCTAGTGATTCCCAGGTTCCTGAGGAAGGCGAAAAAATGAAACAACTCCCTATGAGAATCGGCCAGCTCCGCCAAAGAGTAAAGACCGGTCAGGGAATCTATGACGAGGAACTCCACTTTGCGATATCTCTTCCTTTTCGTGATGAAGTCCTTTAGCACCCCTATCCAGTCCCCCGTCTCCTCTACGTCCTCGTGTTCGGTTCTCAACCTTCCTATGTCAACGATGAAATCCGAATTCCCATCCAAACCTAGGGATCGCATGGTCTCCTGCAGGCTCTCTCTGGTCTCCTCGAGCGAGATGTAGAGCGGGTGTACGCCATCCTCGTTGTTGTGTTGCAACATATAGAGCGCGATGGACGTCTTCATGACTCCGGAAGGGCCCGAAAGGAGGCATACATGGCCCCGAGGGATACCGCCCCCGATGAGGTCATCAAAATCATCTATGTGCGTCCTTATCCTCGTTGGATGCCCTTCCTCGCGTCCTTCAAGAGTCTCTAGCCTATTCTGCAACTTGGCGAGCTGCGCCTGTATCTCCTTGACCTCCTCTCTCAGGGTCTTTCTGGGCATCCTCCTCTCCCTTGTGTGCGGTGGCCCCCTCGCAGCAAAGCGATCGTTGACCACATGTGCAATGGGTCTGTCGGAATTTATCCTTTTCCTATACTGGCTCGCTCACGCGGTTCTGACAAATGATAATCACCGCCAGGCAATCGTGGATGTCAACTTAACGCAACAATGAAAGTGTAGCCTGCCCATTCCGACTGGCCTTCACCATAGGCAGAAGGGATGGGTAGTGCTACACCGAGTGGAGAATGCAATAGAGCATAGAAAACTGTTTGTGCGTCAGAGGAAGAGCAACTGGTTGAGGGCCCTGGGAGTTGTACTATATCACCTGGGCTTGTCCTTGAGGGACACCTCCTTGGTCCTGGATGGCATGGGAGGTGCCAGCCATGAGGCGGTGAGGAAGTGGTATGCGAGATGCAGGAACATCTTCACCGTGGAGACCCGCTCGAGACGAGCCATAGCCGTGGACGAGACCAAGATCAAGATACGCGGAGAGTGGATGTTCCTGTGGGCCGCCATAGACATCGACAGCTGGGAGATCCTATTCGTATGGGTCTCTCAGGGCAGGTCAGGCCTGGAGGCCATCTCCTTCCTCAGGAAAGCATTGGAGAGATGCGACGGTCCTCCGATGGTCTATGTGGACCGAGCTCCTTGGTACAGATGGGCACTGGAAAGGCTGGGAGTCCCTTGGGAACACAGGACATTTGGTCCCCGCAATCCCGTGGAGCAGTGGTTCGGCATCCTCAAGCAGAGGATCAAGAGGTTCTACACAAGGGGGCCTCACAATGCTGACATCAAGGCGGTGAATGACTGGCTACGGTCTTTCGTCAGTTGCTACCATCTGAAGAGGTTCGGAGGAGGCTTAAGTTGACATCCACAGGCAATCTCCCGAAATGTTTATATAGACTCATCCACCAGTATTATACGAGCGGGGTATCAGATTGGCAATTCCAACAAAGCTGGGTCAAGGCGTAGCTGGCACTCTAACCGTGGAATCCCTCACCAAGGCCATCAGAAACAGCATCGACAGGGAGGGAATGAAGGACGAGGATGCCAGGGACATCGCGCACCGCGTGATGAACTTCTTTGGATACAGCGAGAGGATTATAGATAACATCCTGGAACCTGAGGACAGGGATGCTTTCTACATGCTCGAGGACTCCGGTCTTCTGACGACGGAAAGAGAGGAGACAACGCTCTACGATGGGAGGGAATGGAGGATACACTACTGGCTCTTCCGGAAGGAGAAGATTCTCGAACTGGTGAGGTCCGCGGAGGAGAGGGAGATCCTGCAGGAGGACAACCCCTCGATATACGACGACGTTCCGGAGAACATCTGGGAGACGAGAAAAGAGAACGAATAGGCGGGCGTCCCTAGAAGAGCATTCACGGCAAGAAGAACCTCTGGATCATCCGCCCATATTTTCGAATGAGGTGCACACCGAGAGAGGCGGGCATCCACATCTTGCCGTTCCTGTACTTGTAGGCGGGTCCGAACCCCTCCAGCCGCCTGAGGACCGCCGAAGCGGTCTCATCCGTGATGTAACAGGAGTCCGACAACCTCACATTGAATGTCAAGGTAATCGGCAGCCTGAGGTTCTCCTTCTCGTCCTCAGTCAGCTTGTCCGCAAAATCGTGCAGACGCTGCTTGTCAAACCGATAGGGGGAGCCGCCTTTGGCCGTGCAGGCAGGAGTGTCCTCCCGAAGGAGATCCTTCAGTTTCCTGCCTCTTGTCACCATGCCCGCGTTGATGTTGCGATATTCGATCTCCATCAGTTTTCTGAGCGACCCTTCGGTGTCAAGCGGCATCGTTGAACACAGAAGCACGCTGCCGCAGTAAATATCTTTGGCGGTCCAGTTTCACTTACCTCCCTCACATCCATTTATAGAATCCTTCGACAGCAGTCAAGTGGATGCGTTTTCCCTACAGCTACCGCAAGTACCAGAAGGACATCATCCAGGTCATCGAAAGGACCCTCCAGGGAGGTCACGTTGTCCTGCAGTCAGGGACCGGATCAGGGAAGACCGTCTGCGCGCTGTATCCAGCGTTGAAACTCGCAACATCGAACGACAAGAAGGTCCTGTATCTCGTGAGGACGAACTCCCAGCAGAGGCAGGTCATCGTCGAACTGCGCCGCATCGGTGGCGTCTTCGGCATGGGTTTCCAGGGAAGGCATTCGACTTGCCTCGCCGTCAGGAACAATCCACGTCTAAGGGAGGGTAGCCCCGAGGAGCTGATGAGATACTGCAGTCACAGGAAGGCAAGGACTGCGAGAGGAGAGAAGGGCGGGTGCAAGTACTACTCCAATCTGTTGAACGCAGACCTGAAGGAGATGGAGGATTGGGCAAAAAGGAAGATTCCAACGACGGAGCAGTTCTTCGGCAAGTGTAAGGGGCTGGGCATATGTCCCTACGAAGCGTCCAAACTCCTCATTCCCTCCGCTCACCTGGTCGCCTGCCCCTACGTCTACTTCTTCGATTATGGCATCAGATCGGCCTTTCTTGAGTGGATAGGAGTCGCCACCAGGGACATCATTCTGATTGTCGACGAGGCTCATAACCTGCCGGAGTACGCGAGGGACCTGCGGTCCGCCCGTCTGACGCTGAACTCCATCAGACTGGCCATGAGGGAGGCCGAGAAGTTCGGGGACGTGAAGGTGCTCGGGGCGGTGACGGTGAAAGCGTTCTGCGACGTGCTGCACGACGCAATCCTCCATTTAGTGGCAGACTACGTGGAGGAAGACGACGGCTTGCTCCCGCCGAATCAGCTTGAAGAGAACCTCATGCACAAGCTCACTCTGACGTCAATACAGCTGGAAGCCCTGTTCCACAACCTGATGAGCTATGGCGAAGTGATAAGGAAGAGGAGGGAGGAGAACGGTAAGCTCCCCACATCGTTCATCTTCTCCCTCGGTGCTTTTCTCAGTTTTTGGACATCCATGGACGCGTCGTCCTACGTGAAACTCGTCAATGCCGGCGACGCCTTGGGGGTCGAGGGATACTGTCTGGACCCGTCGCACATCGGAGAAATGGTGGCCGAATGCCATGCGTCGGTGCACATGTCAGGGACGCTCGAACCGCTAGTCCAGTACAGGGAGACTCTGGGTCTGCCCGAATCGGCGACCCTGGCGACGTTCCCCAGCCCGTTCCCCTCAGAGAATCGGCGGGTTCTTTACGTCGAGGATGTGACGACGAGGTACGAGGAACTCCGCTCGAATGAGGACCTCCTCCCTCGACTGAAGAGCCATGTCCTGAATCTCGTGGAAAGCATCCCGCGCAACACCGTCGTCTTCTTCCCCAGTCACGACAAGCTGGAGGAGTTCCTTGAGGTCGGAGCGGCGGCCTCGAGACCCCTCTTCGTCGAGAGGAGAGGCTCAACGCAGGACGAGCTGATGGAGACCGTGGACGGCTTCAAGACAGGCTCCGGAATACTGTTCGCGGTAATGGGCGGGAGGATCAGCGAGGGCCTAGACTTCCCCGACAAGGAGCTGGAGATGGCCGTGTTGGTCGGCATCCCGTATCCGAAACCCACCGCCAAGCAGAGGTCGTTGCTCAGGTACTTCGATCTCAAGTTCGGCAAGGGCTGGGACTATGCCGTGAAGGCCCCCGCGACGAGGAGGATTCTTCAGTGCATAGGAAGGTTGATCAGGAAAAGGAACGACGTTGGCGTCGCAGTGATACTAGACAAGAGGGCAAGAACGTTCCAAAGGAAGATTGAGAATCTCATCCCGACCAAGGATCCAGTAGAAGAAACTAAGAGGTTTTTCGCGGAGAGAGAACTACTCCGTAATGACGCTAGTCACCATGAAATGTTCGTCGGACTTCATTAGCGTGAAGTAGCCTCGCTCGTGGTCCGTCCTCCTCATCTTGATGCATCTTATCCTCAGCTGTACGTCGGTCTCCCCGACCTCATACTGCCTGAGGTATAGGATGCCATCCGACAGGAAGTCCTCTTGATAAGCAACAAGTCTCTCTGAGCCCATCGGTATCTCGGAGATGAGGAACGTTGTCGATCCGAGCCCGCGAAGGAATCCAAAGAAGTGGAAAAGGTCCCTTCTGGGGTTGGTCAGCTGTGCCAGAGAGTATAGGGCTGCGAGAGAATCAATGGCAACAATGTCGAAGTTGCTTTCTCTGACCCTCTGCTCGATGTACTTGGTGAGTATCTCAATCCAGTTCTTCGTCAGCTCCTCTTCCTTGTGCTCCATACGGATCTTGGCCACATCCAGTACGTACAGTTCCAGCTCGTCGATGTTTTTCATCCCAAGATCTTCCATGGCGCCCTTCAAGGAATCATGTCCCTCCTCTAGGGCTATGAAGAGCCCCTTGGATCCGTTGTTCTTCACGTTGTTGTAGAGGATGCTGAAGGTGAGAGAGGTCTTCATCGTTCCTGGTGTACCGCACACGAGCACTACGTGGCCCTTCGGTACACCACCTCCAAGCACCTTGTCGAATCCATCGATATATGTTGGAATCCTCTCTACACTCATTGCTGGGTTATCTCCATCCTGGGATATTTAACCGTGTTGCAGTGGTTATCAATTCTGCGAACCAAATACACGCGGAATTATCGGTCCCGGGGGCACTCATTACGGTTTTATGCCCCGATGATATCACCATCCTGATGGACATCCCTCTAATCCTCGCTCAGGCATTCTGGTTCATGATTCCCGCTTACGTCGCCAATCCTACCGCCGTGCTGTTCGGTGGCGGCAAGCCCATGGATTCCGGTCTGCACCTCAAGGATGGGCGGAGGCTTCTCGGTGACGGGAAGACGTGGAGAGGGTTTGCAGGCGGGATTTTCTCCGGCATGCTCATCGGAAGCACTCAGCACTTGTCCGCGTCATTTGCGGGAGCGGGGCAGTTCGCTTTCGGCTCCCCATTCCAGGCCGCCTTTCTGATATTCCTCCTTCCCTGTGGTGCCCTTCTGGGCGACATCCTGGGAAGTTTCATCAAGCGCAGGGCGGGGATTGAGAGAGGAGCCAAGACCCCAGGTCTGGACCAGTATGACTTCCTCATAGGGGCAATCATTCTCCTTCTCGCGTTCCAGACAGGGTGGTTCTTGAGGATTTACGTCCTTGACGGCGCCATCATAGGTTTGATATTCATAGTCCTCATTACTCCTCCGTTGCATCGAGCTGTCAATGTCCTAGGATACAGACTCGGTAAGAAAGATGTCCCGTGGTGAGACCAATGGCTTTGTGTGAGATTTGCGGTATCAGGGAAGCAAGGAACGAATGCATCAGCTGTCACAGAACGGTGTGCGGCGACTGCATCATAACCATCGCAGGGGTCTGTGTGAAGTGCTCGAAGTCCGATGTGAGCGACTTGGTGACCGATCTGAAGAACACCAAGGCTCTGCAGTTCGGCAAGTTCACACTTGCCTCTGGCAAGGAGAGCGAGTACTACATCGACATAAAGAGGGCAATCACAGAGACCAGGGTGCTGGTGAAGATTGCGGAGAAAATCTCCCCTCATGCAACTGGCGCGGACCGGATAGCAGGCGTGGAGCTCGGGGCAGTGCCGATTGCCGTGGCGGTGGCCCTCAAGGTCGACCGACCGTTCGTCATCGTGAGAAAGGAGAGAAAAGAGCACGGCACGGGAAAGATATTCGAGGGAGAGCTTGTCAAAGGGGACAGGGTCCTGTTCGTCGAGGACGTGACCACGACAGCCAACAGCCTGAAGAAGGCCATCCTGGAGCTCAGGGCGGAAGGGGCTCTCATAGAGAAGGCCGTCGTGGTCGTTGACAGGGAGGAGGGCGGACAGGAGAACCTGGGAGAGATTGGGGTCGAGCTCATACCTCTGGTCAGGTCGACGGATTTGCTCGGCTAGAACAGCCGCGATTGTTTTAAATACTGGGCTGAAAATGATTTCAACGATGAAAAGGGTTCTGGCTCTTTTTCTCATTCTGACCTTCCTACTTGCTGGTCTCTCACTGACCCAGGAGGGCAGAGCCCAGGGTACGAAATGGACGATAATGGTCTACATGGCCGCAGACAACAACCTGGAGGACATGAGCCTTCTCGACTTCGCGGAGATGGCTCAAGTCGGCTCGACCGAGGACGTGAAGATCGTCGTTCAGTACGACAGGAAGATCGGCGGGGCCACAACCAACCCCGATTGGACCTCGACGAAGAGGTTTCTCGTGCAGGAGGGCGACCAGCCTCTCCCAGGCAACAACATATCGGACATCGGGGAGGCTGCCATGGACGATCCCAACACGCTCGTGGACTTCGTGGACTGGGCGATGAGCGGCTTTCCAGCGGACCACTACTTCCTCGTCCTGTGGGATCACGGACTGAGCTGGCAGGGTCTGGTCAAGGACGAGTCGAACTCCTCCAACTATCTGACAACGCCGGAACTCGGAGCGGCTCTCCAGCAGATCGTGGCGGACAACGGCGGGAGAAAGCTCGACATCGTGGGATTCGACACGTGCAGAACCACGCTGGAGATAATGTACGAGATCAGGGACTACGTTGACTTCATCGTTGGTTCGGAAAAGGACGAGGATGCTCGCGGTTGGGCATATGACGACTTCCTTGGGCCCCTCGTTGAAAACCCATTGATGACCCCTTTCGAGCTTTCGAGAGAGGTCGTGGACTCATTCATCGAGGAGTACGAGGGGTTGAGCTCATATTCCGCCATTCTCTCCAGCATCAATTCGACCAGGATTGACAGCCTGGTCGAATCGCTGGACGACCTCGTCTGGGATCTGTACCATTTCATTCCATACTACGGTGAGGAGATAAGGGCCGCTTGGAAAGCCACAGAGAAGTACGAGGTAGACGAAAGGGATCTTTTTGACCTGGCGGACGAGCTCATCAACCACGTCGACAACGTCAGGATTGAGCGAAAGGCCGAGGTGGTGAAATCCCACGTCCTCTTCGCGGTCGCGTACGAGAGACACTGGGACAATGAGCAGGACGCGGTCAGGCTCATCGACGCCCATGGGATATCCCTGTCATATCCCACCTCACAGGTGCTGATGTCGTACAACGACCTCGCATTCAGCACTGACACGCTCTGGGACGAGTATCTGGACTACTACCGGACCTCCGGGAAGAACGTCTCATTCCTTGACGTCGTTGGAAGCAACCTGGACTTGAATGGCGATTTCCTCAACGATACGATGGCTGTCACGCTCACGAGCGAAATCGATGGCTATGTGGAATACGAGATCTACAGGTCGGACGAATTCGTGAAGGAAGGCCGCGTTGACGTGACAGCGGGGGAGCCCGAGACAATCGTCTACAGTCCCTTGGTCCCTGGCTATTACAACTACTACTTCTACCTCTTCAATGATACTGGCTATCTCAGGAACTACACAACAATCATGTCGAACGAGATGTCCAGGGATCCCGTCTTGTATGAGGAGGCTCTCTGCGTTGAGGGGCTTATTGCCGTCCATGGAAGGGCGAGGGACGAGAAAGGCAGAAACCTGGTGGACGCAACCATCATCATGAGGAACGTCGACACGTCTGAGACACTTGAGGCGACGACGAACGGGAGCGGATACACCTTTGAGATTGTCTTCCCCAGATGGATGCAGGCCGGGGACACAGTGGAGATAAACGCTTCGTATGAGGGGAGGGTCGGAGGAGTCTCGTTCGTGGTTCCCAGCAGTCCCCTGGATATGTCATATGACGTGGTCATAGACGTTGGAGGGCAATTCGACTTGCCCCTCATCATTCTGATTCTGGCGATAGCCATCGTTGCGTCCGTGGTACTGACGTCACGCGTGATGAGACCGAGGGGTGTGGAGACGGAGCCGGAGAAGGGAGACGTCCCGCCACCGTCCAATGAGTGTGGGATCTGTGGTGCGGAGATCAACCTGGGCACCTTCTCTGTCGAGTGCTCGAGTTGCGGTTCCATGTATCATTCTGCATGCGTCAAGAGCAAGAAGAGATGCCCGTCGTGCAGGAAAGCGTTCATCTGAAACACTTTCATCAACCCCTCCCTTTCGGAGCTTTAAGTAGGCGGAGAGCAACTCCTCTATAGGGGTGAAACGTGAAGCAGGTTCTAATCACTAGGAAGGGGGACGAGGTTTCCATCAAGTTCGACTATGAGAGGAACCTAGTGAACGTCGCGAAGGGTCTAGAGAAGAGAAGGTTCGATCCGGAAACGAAGGAGTGGCTTGCTCCGCTCCACCACTACAGGTATGTGGTGAAGGAATTCGAAGCGGCGAACTGTTTGCTAAGGATCGACCCGAGCATCGAGGAACTGCTGATAAACAAGGTCGACATCGAGAAGAAGTTGCCAGTCGTTCACATAAGGAGCAACTCTGCTGAGTACCAGATCTCCTTTGAGTACGATGAGCAGATTGTGAGAACGATGAAAGCACTTCCCGAGAAGCGATTCGATTCCGTTCTGAAGATGTGGGCGGTGCCCATAAGGGATCGGGAGAGGACGCTCGAGCAGATACTCTACAGGTTGGAATTCGTGGATTGTGAGGTGTCACTCGAAGGAGACCTGGCAGACCCAGACGATATTAGGAAACATACTTAAACCAACCTCTCTTTCCTTTGCTGAAGTCGGAAACGTGATGAGGGAGTATGCCCGAAGAGGCTCGAAAGATATTCTCGGTGACCGAGGTCACAGACACCATCCGCAATCTGCTGAGAGAAGAGCCCTCTCTGACCGGGGTCGCTGTCAGAGGGGAGCTGAGCAACTACGGGAAGTCGGCGCAGGGTCATTGCTACTTCACGCTCAAGGATGAGAATTCCTCCCTGAAGTGCGTCCTGTTCAGAGGCGACGCGGAGCGTCTTGAACTCGACCTAGAGGACGGCCAGAAGATTGTCGCATCCGGGGACATCGACGTCTACCGACCGTCCGGATCCTATCAACTGATTGTGAGGGAGGTCAACCTCGAGGGTGTCGGTGAATTGTATCAGAAGTTCCTTCAGCTCAAGAAGCTCTTGGAAACGGAGGGCCTTTTCGCCGAGGAACACAAGAAACCTCTCCCGGCATTTCCCGCCAAGATAGGCGTTGTCACATCCGCGAAAGGAGCGGCATTTCGCGACGTCGTGAAGGTCCTCGGTAGGAGGTTCCCGCTGGCGGACATTATCCTTGCGCCAGCGCTTGTTCAGGGAAGCGGTGCCCCGGAATCCATCGTCTCCGCAATTGAAATCCTGAACAGGTACGACGGCATCGATGTCATGATAGTCGGCAGGGGCGGCGGAGCCTTCGAGGAACTCGCATGCTTCAACGACGAATCTGTGGCACGCACCATTTTCGATTCCCATATCCCCGTGGTCTCCGCAGTCGGACACGAAACGGACTTCACAATCGCTGACTTCGTGGCGGACAGGAGAGCGGCCACGCCCAGTGCGGCCGCCGAACTCGTGGCTCCTGACATCACAGAACTGCAAACATCTGTCGATACGTACAGGGAAAGCCTGGTCTGGGGTCTCAAGAACATGCTTGAGTCGAGAAAGAGGGACATTAAGAGGTTGGAGTCGGGCCTCTCGTCGGATGTGGTCCTCGACCAGATAAGGACGCACTCTCAGAGGCTCGATGACCGCTTCCTGCAGATGAGCCGGGCTCTGAAGTCATTCCTGAGCATTCGGAGAGAAGGTCTGAGGAAGCTGGGCGGTATGCTCGGGACCGCTGACCCGCTGGCAACACTGGACAGGGGGTATTCCATTGTGCTTAAGCTCCCGGGCAAGAACGTGATCGAGACGATTGAGTCCATCGACTTGGGTGACGACGTTCTTGTGATGGTAAGGGATGGTGAGATTTACTGTGTCGTGAAGAACTTGAAGGAGGTGGAAAGACGACCGAGGAAATGACATTTGAGGACGCTCTGGAACGGTTGGAGAACATCGTGGACACGCTTTCCAAGGGGAAGCTCTCACTGGACGAGGGAATGGAGAGATTTGAGGAGGGAATCCGACTCTTCCGACTCTGCGATGAGAAGCTGAGAAGCGCGGAGCAACGAGTCTCGGTTCTGACCCAGTCCCAAGAGGGCGTCGAGGAAATACCGTATGATGAGTGAGCGGGACGCCTAGAACAATCGAGCGTCACCGCTGAGAGAGCGCTCCAAGCGAGTGAAACTCCTCTCCTAGGAGTTCCATCTCCTTCTTGATGGTCTCTCCTTCTGCAGTGCTGCATTTGCCCCAGAACTGCGAGTGTCTGGGCCTCTCCCAGTCTATGTGGATCTCCAGTATCCGCGGACCTCTCTCGTTCTCTCTGAATATCCTGAGGTGGAATCTGGGGTACCTCGTCTTGAATATGGGTCTGGTGGCGACGATCTCTTCCGTCGACTCCACTATCCAGTATCCCTTCTTTCGGAGTGTGTTGAGCAGTTCTACGATCTCCACTTCGTCCATTTTCTCGCGCAAGGCGAATCAGCTCTTCTCGCTCATCTTTCTGCCCGC
>JAGMCJ010000145.1 GCA_023129265.1 Thermoplasmata archaeon
TCTCGAGCAATGAGGTGAACATCAAGGTGAGCGGGGAACTGGACTACGATGACGAGATACTCAAGGAGCTGGACATAGTGATCGGTGCGGTGCACTCCCAGTTCAAGATGGAGAAGGAAACGATGACGGAGAGGATAGTGACGGCCATGGAGAACGAGCATGTCAATCTCATCTCACATCCCACTGGGAGGCTCATCGGCAAAAGGGAGCCCTACGAACTGGACATAGACAGAATACTGGATGCTGCCCTGGAGACGAACACGGCTCTCGAGATCAACTCGTGGATCGACAGGCTCGACCTGAACGACAGGAACGCGAGGTTGGCAAAGGAGAGAGGAGTCAAGCTGGTTCTCGGGACCGACGCGCACACGTGGGGTCAGATGCACTTCATGAGGTTCGGGGTCGGCACCGCCAGGCGAGCCTGGCTTGAGCCAGAGGACGTGCTAAACACTCTGCCCGCCAAAGAACTCCTGGCGTGGTTCAAGACCTAAGAATCTTATACCACAACGCGATTCTGAACCGGGGAGGTTATATGACAACTGCAAAAGTAATCGAGCTTGTTGGCTGCTCAAGCAAGAGCTTCGAGGACGCTATCCTCAACGCCTTCACCGACGCGAAGAAGACCACGAGAGGCATCAGCGGCATCGATGTGATCAAGTTCTCCGCCAAAGTGAGGGACGACGAAATCGTTGAGTTCAGGGCGAATGTGAAGGTCTCGTTCCTGGTAGAAAGATAGAATGGACGAGGAGCCAGAAGACGAATTCGCGATGATGCGTCGCCTCATGCGAAGAATGTTCAGGCAGCTCTCGCTATCTCAGCTCGATTCGCTGAGGAACGAGTCCTTCGTGTACGGGTTCTCCTTGCGAACGGGTCCCGACGGCAAGATGGAGATCTCGGATTTTGGCAACGCCAGGTATCTCGAGAAGAGAAAGGGCCTGGGAGAAAGGCAACCGCTCACGGACGTAATCCAGGGAAAGGGCGAGATCTTCGTCACAATGGAACTTCCGGGAGCTTCGGAAGAGGATGTGGAGGTCGATGCGAAGGGCTCCAAACTGATAGTCCGTGTGGGAGGTGAGAGGAAGTACTATGCGGAAGTGGACCTGCCCACGACCGTCCACGGGAGCGACGTGAAATGGACTCTGCGAAACGGCGTGCTTGACATCGTTCTCAAGAAGGAAGTCGTCAGGAACATAGAGGTCTAGAGGCCTGGGATGAGTCTGGAAGAACTCGCGAGGCGGGTAAGGCGATGCAGGAAATGCAGGCTGTGGAAGACGCGCGAGAGGGCGGTTCCAGGTGAGGGAGACGGGAACGCGCGCATATTCCTTGTGGGGGAGGCCCCTGGGAGGGAGGAGGACAGGCAAGGACGGCCCTTCGTCGGCGCGGCCGGAAAGATTCTGACCGAATCGCTCAAGATGGCGGGTCTGAAGCGGGAAAGCGTCTTCATCACGAGCGTGCTACGGTGCCGTCCGCCGGGGAATCGGAACCCCAGAAAGGATGAGATAGAGAAATGCCGACCCCACCTTGAATCGTACATCGAAGCAGTGGACCCCTGCGCAGTCGTCGCGCTGGGATCGTTCGCGCACAGGGTCCTGGCCGGCAAGTCCACGAAGGTGTCCGAGGCTCGGCTCGAAACCAGGGAATACGAAGGAAGGCCATTGATCTCGACCTACCACCCCGCGGCGGTCCTCTACAACAGACGGCTGCTGAAGCACCTGACATCAGACCTGAAGAGGGCGAAGGAGTTCGCAGAATCCGAGGACACGAGGATTATCAGCAGGCCCACCAGGAAGGGGAAGAGAGATATCTCCGTCAAGACCGCTGGAGGCGTCATCCACAGGAGAGGAAGGATTCTTCTCATCCGCAAGAAAAGCGAGAAACTCTGGTGTCTTCCCAAAGGTCACGTCGAGAAAGGCGAGAGCCCAGAACGCGCTGCCATGAGAGAGATGGAGGAAGAGACTGGGCTCAGGTCAATCAGAATCGAGCAGGAGCTGTGTGACGCCGAATACTCCTACTACTGGCCGCAGGATGATGTCAACTACAGGAAGAAGGTCACATACTTCCTCGCACGCGCTCCTAGGGGAAAACCAGAGCCCGAATTCAGGTTCGATGAGTACAGATGGTGCACGGAGTCTGAGGCAACGAATCTCCTCTTCCATCAGAACGACGTGAACGTTGCGCGGAAGGCTTTCAAGGCCATCCGAAAGTGACCGTTTTCGGCGGGCGGTGCGCCCGAGAAGCCCTCCGTAATCGGCCATCTCCACGACGCCGGACGTTCTCACTCCTGATAACGAGGAGAAAAACATCTAAAAGGGCGTTGCCCTTACTGACGTAGGATGTCAAATGAAAGAAGAGAAGGGTATTCCTGATGTATTGCTAAACTTCTTCAAAGGGCCAGGCGGACATTCCCTAATCGTCAAGGGATCTGCAGGAACGGGCAAGACGACGTTCGCCCTACAGCTGACAGAGGAGCTGGGGAGTGTCGAGAACTCCTACTACATGTCGATCAGGGTGAGCGATTATTCCCTGTACAACCAGTTCCCCTGGCTCAGTGGAAAAATCGAGTTCAGAAAGCGGATCGCCCCGACGAGGCTCGATCGAAGGGCTGAGGAGGAGGAAAGCAAGGTCGACAGAACGGAGCTCAAGAAGCTCGAGGGCAGGATAGAGATGGGCGAGGAGGACGAGCAAAGCATATACGACAAGATAAGTGAGGGAGAGGTCACGGAGACCGGCCTCATTCTGGACCTCGGATCGGACCTCCCCGAGATCGACATGGCATATGATATCGTTGAGGACACCCTCCCAGAGAAGAGCCTCATACTGATAGACAGCATCAACGCGTTGGCGGAGAGATACGGGATTCACCCTTCGAAGCTGATGAACACGCTCCAGAAGGACCTCGTCGAGACTTCCTCGTCTGACGTCCTGTATGTGCTGGAGAGCCCTGGGGAGACGCGGCTCGACTATCTTGGGGACGGGGTCATCACACTCACGAGCGAGGAACACGAGGGCAGACGGTTGAGGATGATGAAGATCGAGAAGCTTCGCGGCACGGAGATCAGGCAGCACAAGTACGCCTACACCCTGGACGGGGGGAGAATCAAGACCTTCGGCTTCGAGAAGATCGAGATCCCGGAACACAAGTCAAGTTGGGAACCCTTGCCGGACATATCCGAGAACTGGATCTCGACTGGAAGTGAGCAACTCGACTCTCTGACAGGCGGATTCAAGAAAGGTTCCATAGTCGCGGTGGAGGTAGGCGGGAATGTCGATACCCTGTACTCTGACTTCATCAAGACCTCGATCATATCGAACTTCATCTCGCTTGGCAGGGGAGTGGCGTTCGTCCCCGAGAAAAAGGCCTCCTCAGAGATTGTGAGGGAGGAAATCATGCCCTTTGTCGGTCAGGAGGCGTTCGAGAATTGCGTGCGCGTGTTCGAGCCGTCTGCCACGACATCTGTCGAGGGATCTAGGATAGCCCTCCCGATGGAGGGTTCTGACGTCGACAACGAGCTGAAGTGGAGCAACATTGAGTATCATCTCTCGAAGGCGGAGCGTCCGATACTGTCCCTGATGGGATTCGACACGCTGGAGGCGGTCTTCGGCCACAAGGTGATAGAGGATTTGGCAGGTCACATGTCGTCGATCAGGAAGGCAAAGGACATCTTCCTGGGAATCGTCACGTCTACGACGTCCTCCACGGCACCGCTCGCAAACCTCGCTCACACGCACCTAAAGATCGAGAACATAGACGGTTCCGTTGTCCTCTTCGGCGAGAAGCCCTACACCGAACTCCACGCCCTTTCGTTTGATCATTCGAAGGGCTATCCGAGGACCGTGTTGACACCGATAATCTAACCGTCCAGAACAGGTATATGGATATCATCGTTGATAATCGCATAGAAATGTGCTTAAGTCAAGTAGAGAATGAGTATTGCAATGCGGGAGAAGGCAATCTCAAGACTACTGACCGATGACTACGCAGAGAGGATTCTGGTTGCTACATACTTCTACCCGCGGTCAGTTCAGGAAATCAGCGACAAATATGATATCCCCATAGCCGCTTGCTACCGCAAGATGCACGACCTCGAGGACGCTGGATTGGTGGAGACCGACAAGATTGTCACGACCTCCAAGGGGAAGAACATGAAGCTCTACAAATCGCAGCTCAAGAGCGCCTGCATAATGTTCCAGGAAGGGCATTTCAAGATCAGACTCGAGTTCAACACCGACGAGGATATCAACAACAGGTGGATCAAGATCCCCATCCCAACCAGGTAGCTATCAATCCTGATAATCGTGTTCTCCTTGCCGATAATCTCGGGAAAGCCTTTAAATAGGGAAAGTGATACGAATTATATCCGGACCTGAGAACTTCTCACTTCGGGGGTATCAGGGAGGGTTTGGAACGACACCGCTAGAAGCGTCTCAATTGCTTACCGATGAGTACACGGCGAAGATTCTCTTGGCGACCTTCAAGAGGAAGCTGAGCGCCCAGGAGATAAGCAGGAAGTACGGGATACCGATCGCTGCTTGTTATAGAAAGATCAGGTCCCTTGAGGAGATAGGGCTCTTGGAATGCGTAGAGCGCATTCTGACGCAGAAGGGGAAGAGGAAGAACCTCTACACCTCAAGACTCAAGAACGCTTACGTTTTTTTCGAGGGCGGAAGGCTCAGGGTCCGATTCCACTTGACCACCGGTGTAATCAGAGACTTCGGCGGGGACTGGACGGGAGTCGACTCGAAGGGGTAGTATCCGTTCTGATATTCTCTTTTGATAGCAACGTCGAAAGTGCCATTATTTGTCACGCTAATCTATTCTCCGATGAACATCCATCAGAAGCTGAAACTGCTGCGCGATGATGACGTGAAGCACATCCTTGTTGCGACCTTTCTCTCACCGAGATCTGCGTACGAGCTCTGCGGGAAGTACTCGATTCCGATTGCCTCGTGCTACAGGAAGCTGAACCTGCTCATGAATGCGGGGCTTCTGTCGGTGAGGAAGAGGGTCATCACCCGGCGAGGGAGAGTCGTGAGGCTCTTCGAGGCCAATCTCAACAAGGGGCACATTCACATTGAGGACAACGATATCCAGCTCAGGTTCGTTCTCACCCTCGACGAGCAGGCAGAGATGCAGAATTGGGAGACGATTGAGATTCTATAATGAGAATCACGTTCGATAACCGTGAGACTGAGTTTAAATAAACAGGCTCTCTACGATTTATCGATAGGATGAAACTACGATTCCACAAAATCCTTCCCAACGGGAAAAGCGTGATTTTTCCAAAGGAGGAGGACGAAGAAAAAGAGGTCATAAGCCTCAACGTCATC
>JAGMCJ010000146.1 GCA_023129265.1 Thermoplasmata archaeon
GAAACAAGGTCAGGTCGGCTGATGGCGAGGTTGAGGGCTATGACCGTGCCATCGCTCCATCCCCAGAAGGCGGCCTTCTCGATTTTGAGCGCATCCATGAATTCGATGAGGTCGTCCACCTGCTTCGGGAAGAACGGCTCAGAGAAACTCCCGACGTGGGTCGACCTTCCGTAGCCGATCCTGTCCGGTAGAATGAATCTGTATCTGGCGGACATGAGCGGGATGTATTTCCTGAAGTCCCCCACGCCCGTCCCGAGACCAGCGTGCAGGGCAATCAGTGGATGGCCCTCCCCGTGCGCTGTGTAGTAGGTGTCCCCGGTGCTGATTCGGATGAGAGGCATCAGGTCCCCTCGAGGAAATCGACGACGCTCCGCACGAACTCGTCCCTCTCCTCGATGAAGGGGCAGTGTCCGCTGTTCTCGAACACCATCAGCTTCGATTCCGGGATCGCGTCGTCCATCACCCGGGAGAACTTTGGCGGGCAGATGGGATCGTAATCACCCGCCAGAATCAGAGTGGGACATGATATCTGCGGGAGGTCGTCGAGGACGTCATACCTGGGCAGGTCAGCTTGCTGATGGTATCTGAGGTGGTCGACCGACATCTTGGAGGCCGAGAGAAGCTCCTCGAACTCCCCTCTGAAGGGCTCGTAGTCCTTGAAGTAGACGGAGAACATAATGATGAGGTTCCTCCTCATCAGCTCTTCCTTCGCCATTTCCTCCTTTCCGGGTTTCGCCATCTCCTCGTGGACCCTGGCAATCCTCTTGTCCGTCCTGAGAAGCTCGTCGAAGTCCGCCTCATATTCCGTGTTTGCCGCAGTCGCAATCAGAACAAGGGCGCTGACGTTCTCTGGCCTTCTGATGGCATACTTGAGCGCGGAGAAACCGCCCGCCGAATGTCCCATGACCGCGATTTTCTCGAATCCCAGGTGCTTCCTCAGGCGCTCCATATCCGACACGATGGAATCCGTGGAGCAGTCGGATGGTGACGCAATCTTGGATGAATCGCCTATCCCCCTCGGGTTGAAGTATATCATCGTGAGCTTCTTCTCCAAGTCCGCGAGATAGTGGGCCCACAGGGTGTAGTCGATTCCCCAGCCAACCGGGGCCAAGAGGCACGGAGGCCCGCTGCCCCTGACTTCGTGTTCGATGGCCCGATCGTCAATCCTTGCCACGCTGGAACCCATCAAGTCACCTTTCTGGCGGGAGGAGAGATGAGCCTCCCCTGAATGAATCTTTTTATATTCGGCATTTCTTATCTTTGTGTGCCAATGTCCAGGATATCCAGGGACCACTACTACATGAACATCGCTGTTGACGTCTCTAAAAGAAGCACATGCACGCGCCACAAGATCGGCGCGATAGTTGTGACCGGTGATGAGATAAAGAGCAGCGGGTACAATGGGAATCCGAGAGGCCTACCACACTGCGATGAGATCGGCTGCATAAGGGACCAGGAGAACATACCATCCGGACAGAGGATGGAGGTCTGCACTGGCGTCCACGCGGAGATGAACGCCCTCCTTCAGGCGGGAAAGGGCGCCAAGGGCGGGACACTGTATTCCACCATCATTCCGTGCAATACCTGTGCCAAGATGATCATTAACGCGGGAATCATGCGGGTCGTCTACCTGGAGGACTACCCTGAGAGCATAGGGAGGGACCTACTAACGCAGGCGGGCGTGGAGGTTGACAGGGTCGAGCTTCCAGAGGACTAGCTCTGGTGGGCCTTTTTTCTCATAATCAATATGCTCAGAGAGAATGTGAGGACCGCGAATATGACGAGTGCCAGTATGTCCGCACCGATTTCGAGGGGCCCCCAGCCCCGGATCATCACCGATCTCAGCGCCTCGGCCGCGTAGGTGAGGGGGATGAAATACGAAACGGGCCGGATGATCGGTGGCATGGATTCAATCGGCCAGATAACACCCGCCACTATGATTGATGGGAGGATTATCAGCGGAATGAACTGAATCGCTTGGAATTCATTCTTCGCGATCGTGGAGAGCAGGAACCCCAGCCCAAGGAGACCGATCGCGTAGAGGACTATGATCATAAGCGCCAGAGCGATGCTCCCCACTATTCGAATGTCGAAGAGGAGCACGGCGACGGCGATTATCTCCACGGACTGGAACAGGGCAACGAGGCTGAAGGTCACCGTATAGCCGAGGACGATGTCGGTTGACCTCATTGGAGAAACGAACAGCCTGTCCAGAGTCCCATTGGTTTTCTCGCGGACGAACGATACGATGGTGAGCATTATCGTGATAATGGTCACGACAAGGGCCATTATTCCCGGAGCAAAGAAATCGATGAACCTGGCGTTCTCGCCGTACACGTAGTGTATGTTGAGGACATCAGAGAAGCTGAGATCGGGATGGCTCTCTTCCACGCTCTTCAAGAGTGTCTCTGAGATCGACTGGATAATCGCCGCCGCGACCTGCGTGTTTGAGCCGTCGACACGAAGGTCCATCCTTGCATCGGACGTGGATATGTTCTGCAGGTCAACGCTATAGGTCTGCCCGCCAATGGGATCGATTATGGTCTCGGTCCTCGTTATCTTCAGCAACTTCCCGAAAAGGTCCGATGTGAAGTTCTCCGGGAAGTAGACAACCGCCCACGCCTCTCCGTTTTCAACCTTCTTGAGGGCTTCATCTGCATCGTCCGAGAAGTGCAGGGTGAGCGTCTTCGTGTCAAAGCCGTCAATGATTCCCTCCGCTAGACTCAAACCCGGGATGGTTATGTTCCCCACTGGTTCCTTCACAGGAACCGAGGCGATGCCAGTATCGAGGTTGACTACGATAATACCTATGTCTTCTGGCTCGCCGGCAAATGCGAAGCCGAATAGTCCCATGAAGATTATCGGCATGACTAATATCATCCCAAGGGTCCTTCGGTCGTGCACGAGCCTGAGCAGGATGTTCCTCGCCATCGCCAGGATTCTAGTGGCCCCCACTAGGCCTCACCTCTGCAAAAGGCCAGAAAGACGTCCTCGAGGGAATCCGTGCCCGTCCGCTCCATGAGCTTCTTGGGATGGTCCTCGGCGACCATTTTCCCCTGCCTGATGAGACCTACGCGAGTGCATTTGCGTGCTTCGTCCATATAGTGCGTGGTGATTATCGTCGTCACGCCCTTCTTGCGGAGGTCGTAGAAGTACTCCCAGAAGGAAAACCTGAGTTCCGGGTCGACGCCAACGGTGGGTTCGTCGAGGAGCAACACTTTGGGCGTGTGAACGAAAGTGCATGCAAAGGACAATCTGTGCTTGAGCCCCCCGCTCAGCGTGGAGGCCAGTGCATTCCTCTTCTCCGTGAGGCCCGCGAAATCCAAGAGTTCCTCTTCCCTCTTCTCGATCTCCTTCTTCGAAAGGCCGTAGACCTCGCCAAAGAACCTTACATTGTCGTGGACTGTGAGGTCTGGATATATCGCAATCTCCTGGGGCATGTAGCCAATCTGATGGGAGATATTGGGATCAGGGACCTGCATCCCCAGGACATTCACACTTCCCGCGTGAGGCTTGAGGAGCCCGCAGACCAGCTTTATGATGGTGGTCTTGCCAGAACCGTTCGGACCGATGAGTCCGTAGACCTCTCCCTTCTCGACTATGAAATCCAGTCCGTCCACTGCGACCAGATCACCGTATCTCCGGACAAGACCTCTTGCTTCGACGACGTAGTCCTGCATCCCGATACGAATAGGGGATTCCTAATTAAAGTCTAATCCATGATAAGGGAAAACGGATTTCTTCACATCCTTCACGAGATCCCGAACGTCTTTGGGGATCTCCGTCTCCTCCAGCTCATCTTGGAGTTTGTCTGAAGGGACCTCTCCGGCCATCTTCTTGCACAGTGACTTCCAGCTTTCGGGGACCTCGTCGGGGAGTTCTATCCCGGACATCTGGGCGAAAATCAGCGTCCAGATTCTTGGCACCACGACCGGGTCGTAGCCTCCGCCTCCCACTCCGACCCACTTGCCATCGCAGATTTCGTGGGCGAGGTCGTGGATTATTCCCGCAATCCGTTCGTACGTCCCCGTGCCGATCATGAGATGCGTCAGGGGATCGGAATGATGGGCATCAACTCCCAACTGGGTGAGTATCAGGTCGGGTTTGAAGGATTCCAGGAGAGGCGGGACGATCTCCTTGAAGGCGAAGATGTACGACGAGTCCCTCGTGTAGGTTGGCAGCGGGACGTTCACGGAGAACCCTTTGCCGTCGCCAGTCCCGACCTCGTTCTCGAATCCAGTACCAGGGAAGAGGTACCTACCACTCTCGTGGAGGGATATCGTCAGGACTTCAGGGCTGTCGTAGAAGAGCGCCTGAACGCCATCACCGTGATGCGCGTCTATGTCCACGTAGGCGGCTCTCTTCACCTTGTTCTCGACAAGGAGCTTCTTTATTGCGATTGCTGGGTCGTTGAAAACGCAGAACCCGGATGCTCTCGACCGCGAGGCATGGTGGAGCCCTCCCGCCGGCGTAAAGGCGTGATTGACCTGTCCATCCATGACTATGTCCGTGGCGTGTATCACCGCACCGGTGTGTACGGCACTGGCGTAGTACATGT
>JAGMCJ010000147.1 GCA_023129265.1 Thermoplasmata archaeon
ACCAGTTTCTTCTTCCCATCTGCTCTGGGTTGAAGAGGTACATCGGGTCCGTGGGCGAGGGCCACGAGACGTGGTACTTGAGGACGGCTAGCCTGTCCGGAAGGTAATCGTCCGTGAAGATCTCTTCATTCTGCGTTGCATATACGCACGGGGGACATCCTGTATTCGTGAACCTCTCTATCAGGACAACCCTCTGCGTCCCAGGGCCCCTAGTGCCAAGGTCCTCGTGAGTGGTCGTGGAGACATCCTTGACCTCGTTGATGTGAGAGACCGCTGAGAAAGTGACGCTCACAAAAGCTATCACAACCACTAATGCCCAAAATTTCTTCGATATGCCCATCATAGACTTGCCTCCTTCCGTAGGAGAAAGTATGGACATAACAGTATTATACTTTTCCGAAGAATTGGGCTATTCGCGCTTCCTCGGGTATGCCACAACTACGATCATCACGACTATCACAATCACGATGACCAGGATGATCCATGCGGCGAAGTCCACAGGGACCTTGGACACCTTAGGATCCAGAGGGTCGAAGTCCTCCTTGTCGTCAACACCGTCTCCATCCGTGTCCGGGTCTATCGGGCTCGTTCCCAGAGCCGCCTCCTCCTCGTCCGTCAGCCCGTCATTGTCATCATCGTCGTCAAGGTAGTTAGGGGTGCCGTCCCCATCGGTGTCGACGTCCGCGACATCCAACGGAAGGAGGACGTTCGCAGCCATAGTACGATTCGTCACAGTGATGGTCAGATTGTACGAACCATGAGTGCTCGGCGCGATAAGGGCGAACGAGTAGTTCCCGTTGCTGTCCACGTACGTTGTCCAGTTCTCTTCTGTCTCGAGGATCTCGAGTTTCACAAGTGACTGCTCGGCCGGTGCGCTGGTATTCTCATCGTACACGGCAGTTCCGTTCACCCAGAATGGATCGTTGATCACCGGATAGCTCGGAGTAGCGTCGGCGGTCAGGTTAATCCAGTGCACAATCGGGAAGTACTCCGTGTCGGTTGTATTCGTGTTGGGGATGGGGAGGACGTCGTCGGTTGCGGATATCTTAATGTCGGCGTAGTCAACTTCCGTAGGCATCGTGTACTCGACCCCGTAGACGAAGTCCCCATCCGGATCAGTCATGGACTCGAAGTTGCAGGTTTCTGGGAAGCATATTATCAAGGAAACGTCCGTGATGGTGCCGTCATCAACCACGGTCGCGTTGAACGTCACAACCTCGGCCTCCATCGGGTATTTCGGGTGCCAACTGATGTTCGTGATTTCCGGAGGAAGCCCATCCGCTGAAACACTTGGCTGCACAAACGAGAACATGAACGAGGCCAGGAGAATAGAACCGAGAATGATCGCGAGAGTCGCTTTCATGGTATCGAGAGTAAATTGCCCAGACACGATATAACGTTTACCCAGCGCGCATCGACATGGCCACCGCTGCGCCACAGTGAAAAAGGAAAAGAGAGGATAGCCTAAACTATCCTTGTCGAAATCCAAGAAGGCCTGATCGCACGGCTATTCAGTCGTTGGCGGCTCCTCTTCCTCAAAAGACTCTTCTGGAGGCGCTCCTCTTCGCCTCGAGGCTACCACTGCCGCGATGATGATTACGATGATGATTATCACCGCGATGGCGATGTAGATCCACATCATGTCGAGCGGCTCCTCTTCCGTGACTTCAATCTCGTGAGGCGACGTTGTTGGATTCGCAGCTGGCGAAGTGGCCTCATTCACGCCGTCCGTAGCAAAGATGTAGTATTCCACTCCGTCGGTTGTCACCGCCGAGGCCGGTATCGTAGCAGTGTAGGTGTCACCGGACACACTCATAGTGATGGGCGTGTAGGTTGTGTCACCTTTCTTCCTGTAATAGAGGGTTGCACTCTCTACGCTAACATCGTCGGTAATCGTGGCTTCGATTGACTTCTCCTTGTCGGCTGTGGCGCTCTCCACGGGCGTGTGAGTTATCGTCGGGGCAGTAGTGTCCCCGGTGACGGTGATAGTATAGTACTCTGTCCGAACCTCGTTATCGCTCTTGTCATTTGCCCAGATGAAGTATGTTATATCACCCTCAGAGGTCTGCGCTGGCATGGTGTAGTTGTATGTGTCCCCCGCTACGAGGGTCATTGACACATTCCAGGGATCGCCATTGACATCCGTGTAACTTATGTTGACTTGGGCGACACCTGCGTTATCGGTTACAGTGGCGGAAATATTGAAAGTTGCACCAACAGTAGCGCTAGTTACTGGTGTATGTGTTATTTCAGGAGCTTCTGTGTCAAACGAGATTGTGATGGTAGAATTGGCGGTTCGATTCTCGTTGTCGCTCGTATCATTCGCCCAGATGAAGTATTCTATGGTCCCAGTAGAAGTCGGTGCAGGAATGGAGTAGGTGTAATTGCCATCTACTAGGGTCATTGTCTCATTGTACCTTAAGCCCGTCGTGACATTCGTATAGTCCAGGCTGACGTTGTTGACAGCTACGTTATCCGTTACGTTGGCGGTAATCGCTATGGTGTTGTTCACCCATCCTTGCGCAACGGCGTCGTGGACTATTTCAGGGAGCATAGCGTCTACAACCGTTACTTCCAAGTCGTAGCTCCCGAAACCGACCGTTCGGTTGATTTGAATATACGTCCATTCATCCGTTTCAAATGCAAAGGTGACCGTAGCCACATCTCCACTCACTCCAGTATCTGAAGCAACTTCTGCCTGGCTTTGATCATAGAGGTACAGATCGATTGTCAGTGGGTTTGGCACAGTCACATTTACATACACCGTCAGGTCAGTACCACCCAGTGTCAAGTTGTAGTAGTCGTTGACGTCTGTGCCGTCAACATCCCCAATGTGCATTCCCGTTGCAATGCTCTCCGCTGTCGCAAAATCATCGTTCGGTTCAGTATCGGCAACCACCGTTAGAGTGCCCAGCATCGTAGTGCAGAGAAGCGCAGCGAAGAGGACTAGTACACACGCACATGGCCCACTATGCTTACGAAACAATTCTGTGGATTTCATTCACTTTCCTCCGAAGGCATCTTTCCATCCCTTCGTTCGTGTATTCCCATAGTATTATAAATTTCTTTTTGTGGTAATCGGGCCATTCCACAGAATCGTAGGTTCCTGATAATAGCACACAATCGCTTTCTATGATTCCCCAGTCTCGTCTATGAGGTGCATCCCGCATTCATCCTTCTCTTTCCCGTGCCACCTGCCGGCCCGCTCGTACCTCCCCCACGTTCCAGCAAGGGTGCACGGCTTGCATCCCAGGCTCGCATAGCCCTCATCATACAGCGGGTTGTACGGAATCCCATTGTCCTTGATGAATCGCCATACTTCTTCCTTTGTCCAGTCAACGATCGGATTGACCTTCGTGGGCATCCCTTCGTATTCCTCAACCCTTTCGAGGTTTGTCCTGAACTCCGTCTCATCACTTCTCAGGCCAGTCATCCACGCGTCCAGGTTCTTCAGGTATCTTCTCGTGGGTTCCACCTTCAGTATCTCGCAGCACAGCTTCGGGTCGCGCGAATAGAGGTCCTCGCCATGCTCCCTTTCCAGTTCGTCCTTGCTCATGGATGGGTATATCTCTTCCAGGTTGAGATCCCACTCCTCCCTCAGCCTGTTCTTGAATCTATCCGTTTCTTCGAAGCCATATCCGGTTCTGATCATGAAGACCTTGATATGTGGGTCGATTTCGCGGGCCAGACTGAGAACTGTGACGCTGTCCTTCCCAAAACTGCATGCAAGCGCTACTCTCTCGAACTCACCGATCGCCCATCTGAGCGTCTCCTTGGTGGCCTCGAGCTTCTCCTGGAAGTCCTTCACAATGACGGATATGCGCATGTCCTTTTCCTTTTTTCGCCTTAGGAGGGGGGTCTCGAGTCCTTGATCCGGTGCCCATCCCTCGATTGAACGATATCGATCCAGCAGAGGACGGTGGACGATTCATCGTAGTCCTGGGCTACATCAGGGCAAGCTGGATTGCCACGGTCAGTAGCAACAGCCCGGTTCCCACAATCAACGTGACAATCATGAACGGGAAGGCCTTGCGCATGAAGTATCGAAAGGTTATCTGAAACCCGAACTTCTCGGAAATCCCCACGGCAATAAGATTTGCCGGTGAGCCAACCAACAGACCATTTCCCCCGAAACACGCACCAATCGACAGCGCCCACCACATTGGATTGATGAAGAATCCCTCCAGGTTGAAATATGGCTCCATAGCGAAGATGATTGGAATCATAGTGGCGGTCGCGGGGATGTTGCTCAGGGTGGCAGAAGTCATCGCGGAGAACCAGATGATGAACACCAATGCCACAAGTAGATTGCCTCCTGTAAAGCCGACAAGAGCATCTCCAACAATATCCATGACCCCGACTTGAACCAACCCTCCTACGAAAACGAAAAGGGCTGCGAAGAAGATAAGCGTAGACCAGTGAACGTGCCTCAGCGCATCCTCGGGATGTATCCTTCCCCAGACGAGCAACGCTACAGCACCTAGAATCGCAACGACAGAGGCCGGTATGTGGAGTATATGGTGAATCCCGAAGAATATGATGACGATTCCCATCACGATGAGGGACTTCTTGAGAAGTTTCATGTTCTTGATCTCATCCCACTCATTCGTCTTGAGAATCTCTTCGAGATTGCTTGGGGTTTGCTTGATCTCCTCCCTAAACATCCACTTGAATAGGGGGATAGCTACAAGCATTGTGATTATTACGATTGGCGTGATATGAATGACGAAGCTCATGAAAGATATCTCCGCGATACTACCGATCATGATGTTCGGCGGGTCTCCGACGAGTGTAGCCGCCCCTCCGACGTTGGATGCAAGTATCTCAACCATAATAATAGGAATAGGGTTCAACTCGAGCCTCTTCGCAATCGCTATCGTGATGGGTATCAGCAGAAGAATGGTGCTCACGTTGTCGAGAAATGCTGAAGCAGTTGCGCTGACAACCCCGAGCATCAGGGTGAGCCCCCAATAGTTTCCCAAGACTGTCTTCGCCATTCTGATGGCCACGAATTCGAACAATCCTGTCTCTGCTATTACCCCGACAATGACCATCATCCCGAACAGAAGACCGAGAGTGTTGAAGTCTATCGCAACGAAGCCCAGCTCGGGTGTGTACAGGCTCCCGCCAGGCTGGGAATAGCCAATGAGGAGGTGGGCTACAATCATCGCAGCGGCACCCAACAGCGCGACCGTCGTCCTGTGCAACTTCTCCAAGACCATCAGGACCAACGTGCCGATGAAGATGCCAACAGTGATTGCCTGGATCCAAGCCT
>JAGMCJ010000148.1 GCA_023129265.1 Thermoplasmata archaeon
GACAGGTTCGAAGAGAGAGTGATGAAATACTGGATCTCAGTGAGGAGCACCAAGAAGGGGAAGGTCTTCGTCGAGATCAGGCTGCAGAAGAACGACATCGACATCTTCATCCTCCCCTCGTTCGATCAGTTGAGTGATCCGGAAGGTCTTGCCCAACCCGTCCCGCTCAACCAGGGCTGGGGATGGTTCAGGACCAGGTTCTGGCTCAGAGAGGAGGAACAGGTGGACTCTGCCTGGAAGCTCATTCAACAGTCCTACCTCGTCGCTTGAGGAAACAATAATTAGGCAGCCGCGCTATCCAGGCAGTGATTCCATGGTGAAGGCCTTCGTAGAGATACATCTGAAGAAAGGGGTCGCGGACCCTGAGGGATCGAACACTCTCAAGGCGCTGAAGCTTCTGGGCTTTGAGAACGCGACTGATGTGAAATCCGCGAAACTCTTTGAGATCGACCTTGAGGAGGAGGACAAGGCCAAGGCCAAGGGCATCCTCGAGGAGATGTGCAATCGCCTCCTGGCGAACCCCGTCATCCACGACTACCAAATACGATTCGAGTAGGTCACGTCTCCCACTTGGCCACTCTGGAATCCTTAAGTAAGTGCCCTGCGTTATGGGAAATACCAGGAGGATGGGGAATTGGAGGAGTTCTCTTCCGAGATTCGTTTTGTCAGCCTATTGGATGCCTCGGATGCTGACCTGATACGGCTGAGTGATGAAGGCGGGCTGGCCCTTGACATCGCTGAGATGAAGCGCGTCCAGGAATACTATCGCAGGAGGGGGAGGGACCCCACCGACGTGGAACTCCAGTCAATCGGACAGGCATGGTCGGAGCACTGTTGCTACAAGTCGTCCAAAGTGTTTCTCAAGGAGTACCTAATGTCCATCGACACGCCGTCCGTAATCCTCAGAGGAGATGCGGGCGTTGTGGATTTCGATGAAGACCACGCCTACGCCCTACGGATCGAGAGCCACAATCATCCGAGCGCGGTTGAGCCTTACGGTGGAGCGGCCACCGGGATCGGTGGGATCATCCGCGACGTTCTATGCATGGGTGCCCAGCCAGTCGCCCTAATCGATCCCCTGCATTTCGGTCCTCTTGACTTCCCTCATGAGGAACTCCCAAAGGGTGTCAAACATCCGAGATATCTGTTCGAAGGAGTCGTCGCGGGCATCAGGGACTACGGGAACAGGATCGGCATACCGACAGTCTCAGGCAGCGTGTGCTTCCACGAGGGCTATCTCGGCAATTGCATCATCAATGTTGGCTGCGTCGGAATCGCGAAGAAGAAGAACGTCCTCAAGAACGCTGTGAAGACCGACTCGGACGTTTTCATCCTCGTCGGCGGACGGACGGGGCGGGACGGCATCCACGGAGTGACGTATGCATCTGTCGAGCTGACGGAGGACATGGAGGAGGAATGGATGGGCGGCGCGGTGCAATTGGGCGACCCAATCACGAAGGAACCGCTCATCCACGCGTGCTTGGAGGCGGCGGAAAGGGGATTCCTCAGCGGAATGAAGGATCTCGGCGGGGGAGGGCTGTCGTGCGTCGTCGGGGAAATGGCCCTCGCAGGTGGCTTCGGGGCCGAGGTGAACCTTGAGAAGGTCCCGCTAAAGGAAGAAGGACTCCAGCCCTGGGAGATATGGATTAGCGAATCCCAGGAGCGGATGATGCTGGCGGTTCCTCCAGAGAAGGTGGATGAGGTCCTCCACCTCTTCAAGCTGTACGATGTCCTAGCAACCCGTGTGGGTCATGTCATCAGGGACAAGATCGTCCGCGTGCTTTACGAGGGAAAGAAGATCCTAGAACTTGACCTGGACTTCTACACGGCGGGTCCCGAGTACTGTCGGGAATATCTCTATGATGCCCAGTCCCTGGGAAAGCCGGAAGCGATTCCTGAAGAGCCAGAGGACTATAACCAGACCATTCTTAAGCTCATATCCTCGCCCAACATAGCCTCAAAGGCGTGGGTGATTCATCAGTATGATCACGAGGTAAGGGGAGCCACGGTCGTGAAGCCCCTCCAAGGCAAGATGGGATACGCTTGCCACGGAGATGCGGCGGTAATCAAACCCCTAGAGCACACGTTTCGGGGCCTCGCTATTGCGACTGCCACGAACCCGACCTTCTCGGAAATCGATCCCTTCAGAGGGGGCATGTCAGCGGTGGACGAGGCGTGCAGGAATATCGTGGCCGTGGGAGGTTTCCCCGACTCGCTCACGAACTGCCTGAATTTCGGCAATCCAGAGAAGCCGGACAGACTCGGACTCTTCAGGGAGACCGTCCGTGGAATCGGCCATGTGGCCGCTCATCTGGGTCTTCCGCTTCCCTCCGGAAACGTGAGCTTCTACAACGAGACGGAGCACAGCCATGTCCCGCCAACGCCAGTCGTCTTGGGCGTAGGGAAGGTTCCGGATGTGAGAAGATGCGTCACATCAGACCTCAAGGAGCAGGACAACCCCATTTTCTTGATCGGAGAGACGAAGAACGAGATGGGAGGTTCCGAGTATCTTCGGATCTTCGGGGGCCATTCGGGCACGGTCCCCAATGTGAATGTGGAAACGCTGGAAAAGAGCCTCCACGCAGTGTCCCGAGCGATAAACGAGGAGACGGTGGCATCCTGCCATGACGTCTCTCACGGCGGCATCGCCATCGCGATATCGGAGATGGCTCTGGGCGGGGATGTTGGTGCATTCGTCGATCTGTCCAAGACAGGGACCATCCCCACAAGCGTGAAGATGTTCTCCGAAAGCAACACGAGGTGGCTCGTTGAGGTATGGCGCGGAAAGGAAGACAAGTTCCTCGAGATCGTGTCGGATGTCCCAACTCGGAAACTGGGTATGGTGAAAGGTAGCAGCGTCATCATCGCCGACTCGAATATCAAAGCGGGCATCTTCCTGGAGGACCTGAGCGAAGCGTGGAAGCGGACCATCTATGACTTCATGGGGGGAACGCCTTGAAGGTAGAGGAAGTGAAGGTCTGC
The DNA here is from genome assembly GCA_023129265.1 of Thermoplasmata archaeon. GTDB lineage: Archaea > Thermoplasmatota > Thermoplasmata > RBG-16-68-12 > JAGMCJ01 > JAGMCJ01. The sequence continues at coordinate 2,983 of JAGMCJ010000148.1, forward strand.
ATACTTATCATCGAGGGGACGAACTGCGAAGAGGAGACCTCTCAGGCCTTTAGAAGGTCGGGCGCCTCCCCTGAGATTGTCCATCTCAAGCAGTTGCTGGGACAGGACACCCGCCCCGAGGAGACCAGGAAGCTGGGAGACTATCAGATCCTCGTCATTCCTGGAGGCTTCTCGTCGGGAGACTACGTAAGGGCAGGCGCCATACTGGCGGCGCGGATTAAGAGTCGAATGGAGGGTGCGCTCGTGGAGTTCATCGAAGAGGGAAAGCCCGTCCTGGGGATCTGCAATGGCTTCCAGATCCTCGTGGAGCTCGGAGTGCTCCCAGGAATCCAGTCGACCATGAGCAGGTATCCGACAGCATCCCTCGGATGGAACGATTCCGGGCGGTTCGAATGCCGCCCGACTCTGCTGGAGAACTGGAACAAGGGGAAGTGCATCTTCACGAGTATGCTTGAACGGGGCCAGATAATACAGGCCCCAACGGCCCACGCAGAGGGGAAGTTCATGCTTCCCAAGCACCGGGAGAAGGAGTTGCTTGACACCCTGAAGGACAATGACCAGATTGTTTTCAGGTACGTTGATGCCGAGGGTCAGATTGCTGGGTACCCCTGGAACCCTAACGGTTCGCTCTTCAGCATAGCCGGGATCTGCAATTCGGAAGGCAACGTCTTTGGGATGATGCCTCATCCCGAGAGGACGTACTTCGGATTTCAGCAGGCCGATTGGACGCGGAACGTACCAGACAACGGAGATGGCAAGGCCGTCTTCGAGTCTGTCCTGGACTACGTAGCAAAGAAGTTCTGAATCGCGTGGTGAGGTCCAGGGTCACCATGGCAAGTCCACCATTATCGTCCATGACCTCCAACGTGACCGTGTAGTCCCCGACCGACGTGGATGCTTGCGCCCTGGCGTTAGTCGCCACAATGGGGTTCACCTCGAAGCTCGGATAGGGATCAGGGTTCACACGGTTGTTGAAGTGGACCTCGGAATCGCTAGACTTTCGAGCCCAGGTCGATGTCGATTGCGACCAAATCGCCATCATCCAGATTGAAAACGTCCCTGAGCCTCTGCATCGAAATGACCTCCACAATCCTTCGGTGATGCGATCTGAGGGGGATGATGACGGCACACTTCTTCTCTCGGATTGCTGCGAGGAAGCACTTCACGTCCCCAAAGGTTCTGCCCCCAGACCTGAATCCGTTCACGAGTATCCCATCCAGAGATTCCAGCAGTGCCAGCTTCTCTGCCTCTCGACCTTTCACGCGCAGATTGAGAGTGCCCTCAAAGGGAGTGGAACCCAGTATTCTCTCGAACTGCGTCCTGTACTTGTCTTGTTGCAGATAGTACCTACCCTCCCCGCTTCCCGTGGTGACCTCCCCGGTAATCGTGAGCCTGTCGTAGGCCTCGAAGAGCCGCCTGAAATCCATGTACTCCTTTCTCAGGACAGCCAGTCCCTGGTCTGTGATTCGGATCCTCTGCCTTCGGTACCTGATCTCCCTCGTGATCAGGCCGAGCTCAACGAGTTCCAATATCCGATTGGAGGCCGTCTGCTGGCTGACTCCCATCAATCCGCCAAGCTCAGAAGAAGTGATGTCTGCGTGCCCTTTCGCTGCACCAGCCAACGCCAGTTGCTTCAGCGCCTCGATATGACCGTGCTTCACGGCTCCGCATCGCGCAGGGAAAACAAATAGATTGCTACAGTCTCCCTTCAAGGACCAGATGAGATTGAGACCTGAGCCGCACGTAAGGCAAGCCTTCCTCTCTCAGGGAGCGTATCACAAGCTTGTCGTTTGACACGACTACCGCGTTCTGGTCCTTGGCGAGATCGACTAGAACCTTGTCCGCCTCACCTTCCAGTTCCACTGTTCCGTACTTCTCGGCCAGTCTTAACGCGTTCCGCGCGGCGCTGTTTCTGGAGGCCAGCGACCTCAATTCCTCGATTACCGGTGAAGGTACAAGGACCTTGAATGAACCGAATAGTCTTTCGAGCTCAAGGTCAAGGTTGATCCCGAACTGGAACGGCATCATCAGGGCGTTCGTGTCGAGAATCACCGTTGTCATCAGGCTCACCATGTTCGAAGTACTATTTTCACTTATTCGTACGCAACTCTTCTTTGAATATGCGATTATGATTCTTCTTCAGTGAAAGAATTCGACCGAAGCCACAAGACTAGCCTGAAGAAACCGCCTGCCAAATGGGTTTTTGTGCAACTCCCCGCGAATCTCCGGGCAATCTGCTAGATAGTCCATGTGATGGAGGTGAATCATTCAGTATTCTGGAGCAATCAGGAAGTGATATATAGGAATTGCGCTCATTAATCATACAAGCATCCCTCCACAACAAGGCCGTTCGGATTCTTTCTGGGCGGCCCTTTTTTTCTATTCCCCTTCGATTGACCTCGTCCACAAAGGATTTATGTGCGCAACACGTTCCATACGTCGATGACGGAGTGGAAGCGCGACGAGAGGCACAGTACGGAGGTGTTGACGAAGGGACCGGGAATCTTCTGGGGTCTCGTGCTGATCATCCTGGGTGTGTTCATGTTTGTCGTCTACATGGAGTGGATCGAGTTCAAGCTGGAACTGGTCTTCTCCCTTCTGATTGTCGTGGCTGGTCTCTGGTTGGTCGTGTCGAAACTCGTGAGGTAATCATCTTGGCAGGGAATACCTGCCCAAAACCTTCATAAGTTACGCTATCGTTCTTGTCCTGGGTGAGACAATGCCCGATTTGAGGGAGAGAGTTGAGGAAGACAGGGGCCTTCTGAAGAGAATCCAGCTTCTTGTGCCCGGTTTCGCGGGATACAGAAGAAGGGAGGACATCAGGGCTGCCGACAACATGCTGAGGATTCTGATTGCCGATAGGCTGCGCGATTTGAGGTCCAAGGCCGAGAAGTGCCGAGCCTCGCTGGTCGAGACCTATGAGACGAAGAACCTCGAAAAGCTTGGCAATCTCCTGAGTTCCTTCCAGGCGGTCGAGGGCAAGCTTCGGCACGCCGAGCAGGGATATTCGGGGATATCCCCAGCGATTAGGGTGGATGTCCGGGAGCTCAACATGCTCTACGAGTATGACCTGTCTCTCTTGGAAGGTGTAGAGAGAATGGACACCGAGCTGGACCGACTCAAGAGTGAGACCGAGTCAAAGGAATGGGAGGCCATGTCGTCCATGATATCGGGTCTCAGAACCGGACTCGAGGAATTCGAGACCGTTATGGATAAGAGGATGAGAGCCATAACTGGAACGGGGGTGACTGATTGAGCGTGTTCGGATCTGTAACACTGAAGTGGGAGGATGCGCAGAAGTCCGGTAACATCATGTGGCGTGTTCCCAGGAACATAAGGTTGAATGACAACATCGTGGTGCGTGAGGATGAAATGGCGGTCTTCTATAGGGACGGAAAGGCTCTCGCATACATCGATCGACCGGACAGATATGCACTGACGTCGATTAATGCACCGATCGTTGGAGCGGTCGTGAAGTTCCTTTCAGGCGTTGAGCAGCAAGCAGAGGTCTACTACTTGCAGAAGAGGCCTTTCGACGGAAAGTTCGGCAGCAAGCAACCCTACCAGTTCAAGGACAAGGAGTTCGGGTTGGTCAACCTCAGGCTCTTCGGCGAGATGAGGTTCCGCGTCAAGGATCCAGAGAACTTCATCAATGAGTTCGTTGGGACGCGTGGGTTCCAGTCGAGCGATGAGGTAGAGGACAGGATCCAGGAGCAGGTCGTACTGCTCATCTACGATGCCATCGGTCACATGAAGGAGAATGGTTTGGGAGTGACGGACCTGGCGTCCAATCTGATGAACATAGAGCAGATTGTCCTGGAGAAATCGAAACCCCATTTCGATCAGTACGGAGTCCTAATCGACAAGATATCGGGGCTCTACATATCGTTGCCCGAGGAGGTGCAGAAGGCTGTGGACACGAGGGCTTCGATGCAGGTCCTGGGTACGGACTACGTTGGCTACCAGACCGGTCAGGCGATGAGGGAAGCGGCAACGTCGGAAGGAGGCGGAGGCGCGGCCGGAGCGGGCGTTGGCGTCGGAGCGGGCATCGGCATGGGATACATGATGATGGATGCAACCAAGAGAAGGCAGGAGGGGGCTCCAGCACCCGGGATGACCTGTCCGAAGTGCGGGAAGATGGTTCCCGGCGGAATGAAGTTCTGTGGCAGTTGCGGGGCCCGGATGGAACCAGGAGGAGACTGCCCGGATTGCGGCAAGTTCGTGCCTGAGGGTTCCAAGTTCTGTCCAGAGTGCGGGAAGCCCATGCAAAGCACGGCGAAGTGCGAGAAATGCGGCAAGGACATGCCCACTGGATCCAGGTTCTGTCCTAAGTGCGGTGCGAAGGCTGGCGATTAGGGATGGCAGAGACCGACTGCCCGAAGTGCGGCGCACCTTTGGAGTTCGACGTTGGCACACTGATCGCGGAGTGTTCCTATTGCGACTCACGGATCTTCATTGACAAGAGCGGGGCGCACTTCTACTACATTCTCCCCTTCTACAGCGACGGCCAACAGGCCGTTGGGATTTTCAGGAGATGGGCGGCGGGTCCCAAGAAGGCGAAGAACCTCGACAGCCTGGCATCCGTCCAGCGGTTGTCCCGCCAGTACTTCCCCATCTATATGTTCAGGAGGCGGGTCGGGAACGCGGAGTCCGTGCTCGTCGAACCCGCCAAGCTCACGAACCTTCCCGGTTTCCGCTCGCTCAAGGTCCCCCCTGGGGACATCAAGGTCTTCGGCAAGGAGTTCGACACAGGGGATGCCGAAGTCCTCGAGCCAGACATGGACATCTCAGCATACCTTCCGTCCCTGCCGGGCGAGCCGATTGAGCAGGCCCTCGTGTACTTCCCCGTCTGGCAGGTGGAGTACTCCTTCAAAGGAAGGTCATACACATGCGTGATAGACGGCTCTTCTGGCGAGGTCTTCACGGATCTGTTCCCCGTCCGGGGATCCGGACCGTACCTTGCCGTCTCGCTGATAGGCTTCGGGGCCTTCTTCGGCGAAGGCCTTCTTCTCTTTCACAATGCATATCTCGCCGCCATTCTGATTGGCGTTACATTGGTGGGGGTGCTCCTGAGCAGTGTGTATATTGCCAAGAAGTTCTAGCATCGAGAGGTGTTGAATGGGAATCACTGTCGCAATGAGCTGTCCCTCGTGTGGAGGGCCTGTTGGCGTCGCTGATGCGTCCAGAACCACTTCGTGTCCATACTGCGACTCACTACTGTACGTCGAGGAATCGGAAGGCGTCCGCAGCGTTGTCTACAAGAACCTGTTGGACAGGCACAGGGTCTTCAGAACAGTATCCAAATGGTTCGATGAGGGATTCAAGGCAAGAGACCTCGACAAGGTGGGAACGGTCAAGGAGATCTACCCTCTCTATGTCCCCTTCTGGAAACTGAACGCGCGAGCCGCAGGATGGATTTGCGGTTACGTTGTGCACAAGCATAGGACGGCCAAGGGACACTACACAGAAACCAAGGAGTACAAGGAGAGGATGGTCCTCCAGGATTACACTTGGACGAACATCGCTTGTGATGCTGGCGACATCGGCATAGAATCCCTCAGGAATCTGACCGGTGAGGTCATATCAAAGCAGGACGAGATACCGACCTTCGAGGTGACGACCTCCAAGACGGATGCCGCGGAAAAAGGCGAAGAGGCCATCCGCGATATGGCGAGGGGGACGGTCAATCTCAC
>JAGMCJ010000149.1 GCA_023129265.1 Thermoplasmata archaeon
TCGGTTCCATCAGGGATGTCCTCACGGACGGAAGGGTCGTCGTGAAGAGTTCCACAGGTCCCGATTTCATCGTGAATTCCGCGGACTACCTCGACCGCGAAAGCATCGTCGTGGGAGCGAGGGTTGCGCTGAACAAGCAGACCCTGGCGGTGATGGGCGTTCTCCCGCCATCCCTGGACCCTCTTGTGACCGGCGCAGAGGTCATCGAAAAGCCCGACATGACGTACGACGACATTGGCGGTCTGGAGAACGAGATCGTTGAGATCAAGGAGGCGGTTGAGGACCCGCTGCTGAGACCGGCCCTCTACAAGAAGGTGGGAATAGAGCCGCCAAAGGGCGTGCTCCTTATTGGCCTGCCAGGAACGGGCAAGACCCTTCTGGCAAAGGCGGTGGCTCACCAGACGAACGCGACTTTCATCAGGTTCGTGGGCTCGGAACTTGTTCAGAAGTACATCGGTGAGGGTGCGCGACTTGTCAGGGAGCTCTTCGAGCTTGCCAGAGAGAAGGCGCCCTCGATCGTGTTCATCGACGAGATCGATGCCATAGGTGCAAAGCGACTGGAGATTGCCACATCCGGAGACAGAGAGGTTCAGAGAACCCTGATGCAGCTCCTGGCGGAACTGGACGGGTTCAATCCCCTGGGCGATGTCAAGATAATCGCCGCGACGAATCGGCCCGATATCCTGGACGATGCGCTCCTGCGACCAGGGAGATTCGACCGCATAATCGAGATTCCCTCTCCAAGCATGGAGGCGAGGGAGCAGATATTCGCCATACACACCAAGGAGATGAGCATCTCGAGGGATATCGACTTCAGCCAACTGGTAGAGAAGACGGACGGATGCACGGGGGCCGACATCAAGGCCATCTGCACGGAAGCGGGCATGTTCGCCATCCGCGAGGACAGGGACAAGGTCCTTGCAGAGGATTTCATAAAGGCGATAGACAAGGTCACCGGGATCCCATTCCAGAAGGGAGAAGCATCGCCGGGCAGCATGTTTGCCTAGTCCTCTAGGTCCTCCACGTCCTTTTCTATCACGAACGCTCCTACGTAGTCACAGTTCTTGCAGTGATACTTGTATCCGGTGATGAGACCAGCCTCGTAGTACAAGTCGGATGAGCCACAGTGCGGACAAGTGAGGATGGTCTTTCCCATCGGGTTTCCCGATGCGACACTATGAATATAAAGATTCGTGCCACAACCCTTATAAAAGGGCTTGACTTTCTAAGGCAGCTGAGCACCGATGACCCTCAAGAAGGATAGGTCTGGCGCACTCGACGTGTTCATCACGGCTCTGATAATCCTAGTCGCGGTGCTGGCGGTCGTGGTCTATCAGGCTTGGGTGCTGGGGCTAGAGGCCGCTCCAGCCCCATCTCCCGAGGTCGTGGAGAGAACTGACACGATCGAGTTCGACTTCATCGGCAGCTTCGACGACGGACGCGTTTTCGGAACATCCATCAAGAGTGTTGCGGATGATGATGTGTCCTATCCGAAATCCCTCAACTTCACGTATCCTTCGGACGGCAACTTCAAACCTGTCCTGTCGACAATAGGTGGCGGGTTCGTGGAGGCAGGTGCTGCCCCGTTCTTTGGAATGGTCAATAACGGGAAGGCCCTGGAAAGCGCGATTCTTGGTATGCGCGTTGGCGAGACCAGAGTCGTCGTTCTACAGCCCGAGGAGGCATACGGAACGACCAACGCGAGCAGGCTTGAGACGCGATCCCTCGTCGAGACAGTTTCCCAGTACGAGGAGATGAGCACGATTTCCTACTCCCAGAGGTTCTCGCAAGAGGGTCCTCCCTTTGAAGGAAAGAGCCTCAAGGACCCATTCTGGGGTTGGGATGTCTACGTGTACTACCTCAACCGAACAAACGACCTTGTCGTCATCAGGCACAACCCGACGCCAGGCATGATAGTCAGGCCGTACTCGCAGTGGGACACCCTCGTGGAGGAAGTGGACAGCGCCGCGAACGGAGGAATGGGAGAGATCAGGGTCAGACATCAGCTCTCTCCGGAGGATGCGGACAAGGTCATGGGGCAGAGCATACACGAGAAGTTCATCGTGGCCTCCGTCAATCCTGAGGCGGGGACATTCGTTGCCGATTTCAATGACGAGCGTACGGGGAAGGTTCTGTACCTTCGAATCGCGCTCCTCAGCATAAGCAAGATCTAGCTGGGTTCTGATGATAGGAGACTTCGTCTACGACTTATTCTACGGTCTAGGCCCCGCAGTGGCGTTGCTTGCGTTGTTCATTATATTCGTCATAGACGCCGCCATCTTCCCAGCACTTCCCGAGGTCTTCGCGGTCCTCTTCTTCATGGCCAATCCACTTCCGGACGGCTCCGCACTGGTCTGGGGTCTGGCAATCCTCTGCATAGCCATACTCGGAGAGCTTGTGGGCAACACGCTGCTGTACCTCATCGTGAGGAATCTGCTTGTCAAGAAGAAGAGAATGCCCAGATTCCTGGAGAAGGTGATGAAACGCTATATGAACTTCCTGATCGTCAAGGATGAGAAGGTAATCCTGGTGAACAGGGTAGCCCCAGTCGTGCCCATGGTCGGGGCCTTCATGGCCGTTTGCGAGTGGTCTTACCCACGATCGATATCCTACATCTTCCTCGGGTCCCTAGCAAAGTACAGCTTCCTCCTTCTCCTGGTTGGCTCCTTCGGCGTGTTGTATGAAAAAGAAACCGCGCAGATCGTCGCGCTTGTGGCGGTTCTCGCGATAATAATGGTAAGCGGGCTTCTCTCGCTGATATATCGAAGGAGAATGACGAATCAGTAGTCCTTCTTCGCGTACGACTTCCCAGGTATGGGCTTTCCCAGGAAAACGAGAAGATCACCCTTCAGCCAGGTAAGCAACGTTGGCAGATAACCATCCTGTTCCATCCTCCGCGTGGATATCCTGACGAAGAGGTTCTTGTCATACACAATCTCGCCAAGGTCCTTGATTCTGAAGGCGATTTCCACGTCATCCGAATGAGCCAGTGGTTTGTAGCCTCCGATGCTCAGGACGGCGTCCTTCTTGAAGGCGGAGTTTCCACCGCCCGTGCAGTATACGCCCATCTTCGAACCCACGTATATGATGTTCCTGAGAACGAAGAAAACGAGTCTCGACTTCGGATTCTCCTCGATAGGTCCGTCAGGACCGCACACAGCTACGACGTCTGGATCCTCGAAATCCCCGAGGATCTTCTCCAGCCATGTCTGCGGGAGCCTCACATCTGCGTCCGTCGTTGCGACGATGGGCGCCTCCGCGACTCGGAACCCGTCATTCCTGGCACCGCCGATTCCCTCGCTTTGCTGGATGATGACTCTGTCCGCGTAGATGCCCGCGATCTCCCTCGTCCTGTCAGTGCTGTCCCCGTCCACCACGATGAGTTCGAATTCCTGCCTGGGGAGGGTCTGCCTGTCGAACTGCTCCAAGAACTCCTCCAGACCCTCGTCCTCGTTGTATGTCGGTATTATGACGGATATCCTCTTCATTCGCCGCCCCCGATACGAAGGGCCAGCTCCCGCGCACCATCCATGCACGCATCCATGTTGAGATACTCGAACCTGCCGAACCTCCCGCAGAGCTCGATGCCTTCCCCGCTCATGAACTTCCTGAGCTTGGAGACGTTCCGTTGGTATTCGAGGTCGTAGACCACATACGCGTACTCGGTTCTCATCACCCGCGAAAACTCAACGCTGTCCTTGTCGATGATCCCGTTCCTGTGGAGACTCGTTTTCACAGAGTCCACGAGCTCATCGTCAGAAAGGTTCCAGGTCTCATCGTCCCTTAAGCACGTAATCTCCGCCATCACGGAGCTCTTGCCTTCAGGTGAGGTCTCTGGACTGTAGTTGGATGGGAAGCTCGCGCGGTAGAAGATTCCATCCTCCCGCCGAGGGAAGTAAACCCAGGAGAAGTCGTTAATCTTCGGATCGTCGACGCCTAGCATGACGGTGACCAACGAGTTGAATCTCAAGTTCTCGGCAGTCCTGACGATGTCTTTGGGCGTTCCGTCGAAGACCCTCGCAAGTACGGGAAGCGGAATCGTGGATATCAGAGACTCGAAGTCGTACGATTCTCCGTCTCCTGAGACCTGAAAACCATCGAGGGTCTTGGAGACCTGCTCGACCTCGAATCCCGACTTAATCGACCTGCAGTCGCCCGCGAGCGTGTCAGTGAGGCGCTGGATGCCGCCCCTCAAGGGATAGTAGAACTCGAGCTGATGGACGTATCCTTCCGTCTCGATTCCCAACGACGATTTGATGACGTCCTCGAGCGGCGGGGCCGGTATGCGGGAGACCCACTCGGTGCCCATCTCTTCCGGCCTGATCCTCCATATCTTCTCATTGTACGGCAGGAGATACTTTTCGGCAATCGCTCTTCCGAACTTGTACTCGAACCATTCCTTCAGGTTGGAGGGTTCCGGGACTTCTCCGCGAGCCCTCTTCAGTCTGAGCTTCAGGAACTCGAGTAGGCACTCGAAGTTCTCTTCCAAAGGAAGGTCGGAGAGCCCGTTCTCAAAGGGGTACTTCACATACCTGCCCTTGTAGTAGATCTTAGTGTTCCTCCTGTTCTTGACCAGCTCTTCTCCGAGAACGGAAAGCATGAACTGAAGCCTCTCGGGCTTGTTGGAGAATACGATGTGGGACCCGCCAAAGTCGAACGTATATCCGGCCTCGTTCAGCGACCTGCAGAGACCCCCTGGAGTGCGCTCCCTTTCGAGAACAACGGATTCGGGGAGAAGAGAGCCCAAAGTCAGTCCCGTCAGCCCGCCCCCTAGAATCCCAATCATGATGATTCACCAGACTCAAGACGGAATGCGCTTGCCCTATTTGGCATTCTCGATTAGGATCTCGTAGAATCTGACGAGCTTTTCGGTGCACGTCTCGACAGAGTATCTCTCGGCCATTCGCCTCGTTTCCGACTTCAGTCCGCCGTTGAACTCAAGGGCGCGGATGACCGCTCTGGAGCAATCGAACGGATTGTCCGGCTCGAAGAGGAATCCCGTCTCTCCCTCCTTCACAAACTCGGGAATCGCTCGGAAGTTCACCCCGGCAACACATTTCCCCGTCGCCATGGCCTCCAAGACGACGAGACCCTGCGTTTCGAATTTCGACGTAATCGCAAAAGCATCACAAGCGGCGTAGTAGCTTGGTAGCATCTCGTCGTCGACGAATCCCGCGAATATCACATCGTCATCGAGCCCTAGTCTGTGGGCGTGCATCTGACAGTTGTCCATGTCGGGCCCAGATCCCACGAACATCAACTTGGCATCTGGCTTCTCTTTCCTG
>JAGMCJ010000015.1 GCA_023129265.1 Thermoplasmata archaeon
TTGGCTGTTCGCCAATTAAAAGGGTACGCGAGCTGGGTTTAGACCGTCGCGAGACAGGTTTGTTGCTTTTCGGTGGAAGTGTCTTGGTGCCTGAGGGGAAGGAGCCTTTAGTACGAGAGGAACGGGGCTTCGCGGCCTCTAGTCTACCAGTTGTCCGGCAGGGCATCGCTGGGCAGCCACGCCGTAACGGATAAGGGCTGAAAGCATCTAAGCTCGAAGCCGCCCTCAAAACAAGGCACCTTATGACACTCGTAAATGACGAGTTTGATAGAACCGGGGTGTACGGTGGAAGCTTCGGCGACCACTTCAGCCCGCGGTTACTAACAGTCATAACCGCTATTCACCGATTCGGTGAAGCAGTTTCGGCTTTGCCGTTACACAGGTTGCGTATGACCCTCTCTGTTGTTTCGGTTCGCGTAGATGTTGCTTTTTCCCAGCTTTTCGCGGACCCCTCCCGCGTGCGGCCTCTAATACTCCATCCGCACTCGATGAAGCATGGTTGATCTCACAATGGATGTCCATGAACCCAGGGCTATCGCCAGGCACCTGAAGGACCTCAAGGTTCCGTTCGAGGTGAAGAAGATCACACCCGGGGACTACGTGGTGGGTGGAGTTGGGATTGAAAGGAAGACACTGGGCGACTTCTTCAGTTCCTTGGTGAGGAAGCGCCTGTTCGATCAGATATTTCGTCTGAAGAGTTGCTATCAGACACCCATCATGCTCGTCGAAGGTGATCTCAACGATGTCTCAACTCATCGAAACCCCGCCGCTCTTTGGGGGGCCTTGCTCGCGATTCTGATGGACGAAGACATCCGCATCCTTTTCTCCCCGAGCAGGCTGGAGACCGCGAGGATTCTCAGAGCCGTTTGGCGGAGACAGGAGAATGGAGGTTCCAACTACGGGCTGAGGCACAAGCCAAAGATGCTCACATTGGAGGAGAAACAGCTGTTCGTGGTGCAGGGATTCCCCAATGTTGGCGGGACTCTCTCGAAGAACCTGTTAGAGGAGTTCGGGAGTGTGCGGAGGGTGATGATGGCAAACAAGGAGGATCTGATGAGGGTTCCCAAGGTCGGAAAGAAAAAGGCTGACGATATCACACGAGTTCTCGACGAGGAGTACAAAGAATCCCGGGAAACCCCTTTCAACGGGCCGATTGATCGGTGGGAATGACCTTTCGCAACCTTCTCAGAGCTCTAATCTTATCCGTGTTGCCCAACCGGGATTCCTCGATACCACTCCTCAGAATGTGGATGGATTCATCCATCGTCTTCCTGTCCACAGGATATGGAACTCCGTCCTTCCCGCCAACGGTGAAGGAGTACTTCACCGGGTCCCGCCAGCTTGGCTCCTCTCCGTAGATGAGGTCGGAGATAAGGGCGAGAGCTCTCACCGTGCTAGCCCCCACACCTCTGATGGCCAGCATCTCCTCGTAGTTGGTTGGCTGGAAGTCATAGATCGCCCTCATGGCATTCCAGTTGATGCTTCGGGGCATCCGCAGAGCCTTGACTTCGTCTTCTTCTCCTGTCCATTTCTTGAGCGACGACTGATTCGGGGGCCTCAGTGAGGAGAAGAGCCTCTTCAACCTCCTCGGTCCTTCTCGGGCAACATCCACTGATGTGCTCTTGCAGTTGCCGCTCAGCCGCGAGGTCATGTCCAACGTCATCTGCACTCTCTTGCCGAGGATGGCATCGTGGGGTTCCTCAAGCATGTCATCGACGTGAGCGTGGTACCAATGATATCTCCTCGCGTAGCCGCTCTCCTTGTTCATCCCCTGCTGGATGACCGCCCAGCTTCCCCGCTCAGAGAACATGAAGACATGATGGTACAACTGATGGTCGTCCTGGATGGCCGTGTTGTCCACTTTCGCCGACATCCTGCTCGTGTAAATCATTTCATCGATCGCACGGGATGAGAGGTTCATCCGTTCCCCGAAATGCTCGATTTGTTGGGGCGTCTGTCTGGACGCCCGCCCCTTTCCTCCAGCAATCGCGATGCCGAGGTCCTCCCCCTTGAGGGCCTCCTTCAGCGCACCGCACGTGACCGTAGAGACTCCGGATGAATGCCAATCGAAGCCGAGGACGCAGGACAGCGCCTGGAACCAGAACGGATCGGATATCCGCTCGAGGAACCTCTCGGTTCCGAACTCCAGACACATCGTCTTCAGTATCCCCTTGGAGAGCCCGACCATCCTCACGAACAGCCACCGAGGGGCCTGCCCAGTGTGGAGCGGGAGGTCCGCAACACCTGCTCTGCTCACGCACGGTGTGTAGATTCCGCAGGAAATAAGCGTTTCAGGCGGGGGTCGGTGAAACAGTGAAATATTTATCCGTGAGCGCACATCAGAACCTCGTGCCAGCCTTGCGACTGGGGAAGATGCATCTGCGGTGGTGCAAAGAGTGCAACGTGCCGGTTCTGGAGCAGAAGAAGTGTTCCGCCTGCGGCTGCTCCACCATCAGCGTAACCGTGACGCCGCCAGGTGACGTCAGGCCGGCCTTCGAAGCGGACATCCGATTGACAAGGGAGACCATCGACGGACAGTTCGGCGATGGCTGTGGGGAGTCTCTGATTCCCGATGACAAGATCGTCCTGCTGAACGGTGTCCCCTACATCGACCGGATGGACGAGATCATACTGGACGGTCATGTCCTGGGCGCCCTGCAGTTCAATCCAAAGAGGGGGTACAAGTTCATCTCCAGAATGGAGGCGGCCCGCAGACTGGTGCCTGTACTTGAGAGATCCTGGATCATCGTGGATGACGGTGCCATCGACTCCATATCCTCCGGAGCGAGCGTGATGGTCTCCGGGATAGTCGACCTCGACCCGGACATCGAGGCGGGCGACGAGATCTTGGTTTTGACCAAGGACAAGCGGACGATTGCGGCGGGTCCCGCCAGAATCAGCGGAAGGCAGATGACGGAGAACGAACGGGGAGCGGCCACGAAAACGCGCTGGTCATCCGAACCTTCCGATGCCCATCCACTTCCACCCGGCCAAGACTGGGAACTCGTCCTGGACGCCAACAAGGACGTGCTGGACGCAAGGACGGACAAGGCGACGCGCTTCGTGGGAAAGGTCCTCGAGGAGATGGGCCTCCCAGTGGCGGTGTCGTTCAGCGGTGGGAAAGACAGCCTGGCCACGCTTCTTCTCGTCCTGGATGCAGGCCTTCATCCGGACGTACTGTTCGTCGATACCGGTCTGGAGTTCCCCGAGACCGTTGACTATGTCTCTCAGATTGCGGAGGAGCTCGATCTCCGCCTGGTCTCGGAATCGGCGGGGGAATCCTTCTGGAGCGGTCTGGAGACGTTCGGTCCCCCTGGCAAGGATTTCAGGTGGTGCTGCAAGACGTGCAAGCTGGGTCCCGCCGCCAGGTTGATCTCGAAGAACTACCCCGACGGGGTTCTCTCGTTCATAGGTCAAAGGCGGTACGAGTCCATTCCGAGGTCCGCCAAAGGTCCGGTGTGGACCAATCCCTGGGTCCCGGGACAGTACGCGGCGTCCCCCATCCAGGATTGGACGGCGCTGCACGTATGGCTCTACATATTCTCCAAAGGCGTTGACTACAACCCGTGGTACTCGAAAGGGTTGGCCAGGATTGGCTGCTTCCTGTGCCCCGCCTCGGATCTCGCCGAGCTGGAAGTTGTGTCCGAGGAACTGCCCGAGTTCGAGCGCTGGACGGCCTACCTGAAGGACTACGCCGAGAAGAACAATAAAGGCGATGAGTGGCTCGAGCTCGGCCTCTGGCGGTGGAAGATCCCGCCGAAGGGAGTGAGAGAACTCGCGCGGTCCCATGTCGACGGCAAAGCCCCACCTGACCCGCTCAAGCTCCTGGTCTCAGATACGCGCATTCCCTGCACGCTGGGAGTGAGGACGGAGGGACTCTTCAGGGACAAGCTGGACATGGAAAGGGTCACCAACATGCTCACCATCCTGGGAGATGTGGACTATGACGAAGAGGTCGAGGCGGCCCAGATGGAAAGATTCGTCGTCTTCAGGGAGGGCCTCGTGATAATCCGGGCGGAGTCGGAGGAGAAGCTCGCGTCCCAGGCGAAGGATCTTGAGCGGGTGATTAAGAAAGCTGAGAACTGCGTCGGGTGCGGGGTCTGCCTCGGTCTTTGCGAGAACGACGCAATAGTCATCAAGGAGCAGGCCTGGATAATCGAAGAGAACTGCCAGCACTGCGGGAAGTGCCTCTACCCCTGCTCGGCGGCGGACTTCGAGGGCGAGTTCAAGTTCTGAGGACCCTGCCTATCGTTTCCACGTCAGCGCTCGTCTTGAACGCATCCGGCCTGAAGTGTGTCCTTGTCGCGATGAACCCTTCGTCCCTGAGAGCACCGACAATCCTGTCGAGTGCTGGCGGTTCGGACAAGAACTCCCTTGCCACCTCGCCCGTCGTGTAGAAAAGGGGAGGGGACGACGCTTCCTCCCGCCAGAGCTCCAGGAGCTTGGAGACCTTATGCGGGAAGTAGCTCGGCAGTCTGACCGACTCAAGGAACGCCGCGTCCAAGAACGCATCCGCCCAGAGGGGTCCCGCCACTCCCGTCTCGGGAAGGAGCTCTCTCTCCAGCCTCTGAATGTGCAAGTGTCCGAGCTTCTCGAGCGTGCTGTCCGCCTTCCTCGCACCCTTCCTGACGCGGACAATCGCCCTGAAGTAGTGATCGGTCGAGAAGCACAGCAGCGGTTCGATTCCTCTGTCGAACTTAGCAGCCGCTCTTGCGATGTACCCCAAGAGAATCCGAAGACCCAGCTCATGGCAGTACTCCGTCCTCCTGGGCCGCGAACCGTATCTCCTTATGCATGCCTTCTTCCTTGAGCCGCAGAGCACCGCCGTGTCCGTTGCTGTGATCGCCGCGATCCCTCCATCGGTCGTTGCGCGCATCGCGCCCTCTATGAACCGGACCGGAGTGCCGAACGGGTCCACGTCAACAAGGTCGAATCTCCCGGTCGAAAGCAGAGAGTTCAGATCCTCACATGTCACTGAGCAGTTCGTGGTCCCGTTCCTCTCGATGTTGCGTGTGATGAGCTCATGGCACGCTGGATTCTTGTCGTTCAGCGTGACGGCAAGCTGGTCCTCAGTCTCGAGAGCAATCCGCAAACCCGACGCTCCTGTGGCCGCGAGTCCGTCAAGGACCGTGTCCCGATCGCTCAGTGTCGCTAGGGCGACCAAGACGGAGATGTCTCGGTTCGTCCGCATCAGCGGATTGTAGAACGGTAGTCGGCTCTTGCGTCCTGGTCCGCGAAGCCTCTCGACTCTTGGAATCTCAATCTTGGCTAGACCCTCATTGATTATCTCAGTCTCAAAACTCAAAGAATCTCGCCTTTTAGAAGTTTGACGATCTTGTAGGGGAGCAGATTCTTGTTCACCGCCGTGACTTCCAGAATCCTGACGTCGTCCCGCCTTCGGATGTCCTGGAGAAGCGGGTTCCTAGATTTCTTGTGAAGTGTAAGAATGAGAGGCTTGTCGGCATCGAGAGCGTCCTTGACAGCGTTCACGAAGGCCTCGGACTCAACCTCCATCTTTCCGACCTCGTCGATAATGACAACTCCCGAATCCATCGTGGCATTCCGAATCGCCTGAACGCCGACCTCCTCCAAGGCCTCGATGTCCACACCGTATTGCCCGATGTGCGTTCTTGAGTCGATGTCCTTGTGGGCAAACACCTTCCTGACCCCTGTCACCCAATCCATCACGTAGAAGCCCACCCTAGTATCGTCCTCGATGATGGACTCGGTGATCATCCCTCCGACAGTGAGGTCGTCGGCTTCGAGCATTTCTATGACCTTAAGCAAGGCGTATGTCTTGCCAGCGCCGGGCAGGCCCGTGATGCCGACCTTTACGCTTTCGCCCATTTCCAGCCCCGTCTTCCAAAGGTGAATGCATTCTCAGTATAAAATATTGTTTTGCTGAGAAAAAGAAGAAGCGGGTCACTCCAGCAGTATCAACCCAGCCATGACGAAAAGGCCGAGGACGAACCCCGCGAGATGAATGGCGGACCTCCCCGGTTGGGTCTCCTTTTGCAGTTCCGGAATGAGGTCGGATCCTGCTATGTAGATGAACCCTCCTGCCGTGAACGGTATCAAGTAGGTGACCAGCGCCGGTAGCTGCTCGCCTATGATGAGGACCGCAAAGGCACCGACGATCGCAAGCGAAGCGCTCAAGGAATTGAACTTCAACGCCTTTCTCCTAGTGTATCCCGCATGGACCAAGACCCCGAAGTCACGGATCTCCTGTGGGATCTCATGAAAGACGACGGCCAGGGTCGTGGCTATGCCCAGGGGCACCGAGATGAGGTTGCTTCCCGCGATTATCATCCCGTCGATGAAGTTGTGCAGTCCGTCGCCGACCAGATTCGTCGTGGCAAAGGCCTTGGGGCACTCTCCCACTTCGGCGGCTCCGCAGTGGTGCCAGTGGACGAACTTCTCCAGCACGAAGAACACGATGATCCCGAGCAGTATACCAGCTGACAGTCCCAGTCCGAATGAACCCTCCTCAACGACAGCCTCTGGCAAGAGGTGAATGAAGGCATCACCCAACATAGCTCCCGCGGAGAAGCTGACAAGTATCAGGACCGCCCGCCTCAACCTATCTTCTCTCATTGAGATTAAGGCCAGACCCGCAAGGGAGATGACACTGACGAAGAAGACGCTGGCAAGTGCGAATATCCACGCGTCCAACGATGCAGAACGCGAAGTAGGATGATGGTAAATTGAGTCTGACCCGAACGCATTTGATGAGAACTGTAGAAAGATGTCGAGCACGTCAAAAACCTTCGATCACCGTTACAGCCTAAAGGGGGGCGCTGTTTTTGACGGCGTATAGGAGGGTTTGCGCTTAACGGGCGTGCTCGACACCCGAGTCGGAAGTTATTCCGTCCTCTAACTATAATTTAGTCATCGGCATATTAAGTATTTTCTTGTGCGTTTCTCTAATTCACATTTAAGTCTTTCGGTGCATTCGAGGGTCGTTTCGGACCAATCCATACCTTGAGAGGCTCAGGGTGACCCCCTTCTCCGCGAATATAGAGGACCGAACAGGATGTAGACGGCGATGAGGGAAATCCCGAAGAGGGTGAGGAAATACGATACGGACACATCGTTGGAATCGACGACTATCAGCAACGCTGCCACGACCATCGATAGGATTCCAGCCAAGGACGGGGCGACGAGGCTGCGTTGAAGCTTCGGATACTTGAGGCTGGTCATCATCATCGAGCCTCCCGCGAACGCCATCACGATCAGGACTGAGAGCTGAGAACCCGACTCAAGGGCGGCTCCTCTGCCCAACAGAAGGTAGACCGTGACTGCAAGATAGGCCGCCGCGGGCGTCGGCAACCCCTCGAAGTATGGTTTCTGATACCCCTCTTCAGCAAACCTGGCGAGTCTCAGGAGCCCCATGCACACGTAGAAGGTCGGTATGACAACGGCGAGACTGTTTTCCCAGGACATCCAGGCT
>JAGMCJ010000150.1 GCA_023129265.1 Thermoplasmata archaeon
ACTACTTCGGGATCGTCAAGGCCATGTACGTGCTCGAGGGCGAGGAGGAAGAGAGGATATCCGTGCCCGGTCCAGTGTTCGCCTCGATAATGATCGCTCTGGCGGGGATAGTCATCGCCGCAATACTCGTGGGCCCAATCTTCGAATTCGGTGTGGCTGCAGGCAGCACGCTGTTCCCGTAGCGGTCAGTTTAAGTACACGGAAATCGTTGGTTCAATCAGAGGAATGCGTTGCTTGTCTGTCAGCACTGCGGCGCGGAGTCGTCCGAGACAGCTAGAGTGTGCGGAAGGTGTGGTAAGTCCCTTGCGCCTCAGTTCTCGACGCAGTATCTGCAACCTCCAGCAAGCTATAGGGCGCGGCAGTATACGACTCAGGAGCCTCCCGAGTCACCTTATCCGGCACACCAGTACTACCCGTCCCTTTATTTTCGTGCTCCCCACGCGTTCCCGCACAAGCAGCATACTGAGACCCCGCCGTCACCTTTTGGCACAACCGCTCTGATTTGCGGGGTCGTCTCGGTCACGTCGGGGATAATGGGCATGTATCTTCCGATCGTGGGCATCATTTTCGGAATCGTTGCCATCGCTCTCGGTTCAGTCGCAGTTGTTCGCAAGGAGAAGCATGGCATCACTGGACTTGCGCTTGGCATCCTGGGTCTGATGCTGGAATCGCTCTGGATACTCTGGTTTTCAGCGGTCCTGTATGGGTTTGGCGGATAGTCTACCTTCGTGTGGACGTTGATAATCACTCCGAAAGCTACATCTGAACGGAAACCCACAGCGCTCGTAGAGCGGAGTGGTTGCCCTGAGCAGAAGAGGCAGCTCAAACTGGATGTTCTTCGTGGCGGCGGGCATCATAGGCTCGGCAATAATGGCGATGGCCTGCCTTTTGGGCACAATGAGGGTGAACGAGAGGCCCTGGAACAGCTTCCGGGCGATATGGCTGTCCGCGGACATCCTATCAATGTTCCTTGTCGGGCTCGTGGCGAACGCCCTCGCGTTCCTCGGTCCCAAACCGTTCTTCACGAGGGGACCCGGTATCTTCTTTGCATCCGTCCTCGCCGCCGTCTCATTCCCGCTCGTCTGGTACTTCTCAGGCGACCTTCTGCTGTTCGCCTTCCTTCTCAGCCCGGGACTGCTGGGTCTGAGCCTGGTGGGGATGGGTGCGTGCTACTTCGCTTACACGATCAAGAGGAAGTCCAACCCAGAGGCGGGTGTGGCGGGCTTCTTCTACTCCCTGAGCGGGATGATCATCCTCGTCACCTACTTCAACGTCATGTTCCAGTACGGTGCGTACATCTCCCTCGGCTGGACCTACCTCCTTCCCGGCACGATCTTCGCCTGCGTCTTCTACTTCAGAGTCTTCGCGAAGGAAGTGAGCGAGCCTCGGCCGAAGCCTAGGAGAACTCGCGCTTGATGCCTTCCTCCACCCAAATCAGCACGTCCTTCTCCCCGTACATCTCCCTCGCGAAATCGAGATGCCTGACCTTCTTGCCTGGATAGAGCTTCCACGCGAGCAGGTCGAGCTCAAGGGGTGCATTGCTCAGGAAGAACAGTCCGATATCGTCCTCGACGCCTCCCCACCTCTTCTCCTGAGCCTTCCTCATCGTCCTGCACGCGTCACCGATCACCAGGTTCACGGGATACTCACCGTGCAGCTGCGCGATGACCTTGTCCAGCCTCCTGGGCCGCATATGCAATCCCATTCTGATGCTTCGTCTGGTCAGACCGAAGTTATTCTTCAGCGCGAACGTCATGCCGCAGACGAAGTGCTCCTTGAGGACCGGAAGCGAGATTATGCTGTCGAACTCGAGCGGGTAATCGTGAATGGGATTCTTTCCCATGAGCCTCGTCTTTGTGCCCCTCAGGTCGAGGAACTCGACACCGAGATCCTTGCAGACCTTCGCCACCGGATGCTCGTACATGTCCATCTTGCCCTGTGCAGGCGAATCGCCCACCGCGACCTTCGAGCAAGCCCCCTTCAGTCTTTCGAGAACGAATCCGAGGACCTCCGCATCCGTGGTGGTCGGGTAAACCTCGGAGGACACCATGTTGGGCTTGAGAAAGCAGCTTCTCCCCGCCAAGGGAGCAAAGAGGTCGAGCTTGTCCACGAACTCCCCCAATCTCCGGATTTTGCTTGAATCCTCGACCGAGAAAACGACGACGAACCGCTCATCTTTCGCGTGAGCCTCCCGGATTATCTCCAGGTCATCGATTGATTGAAACGTCACCTCTGAACCTATGGACAGTCGCTTAGAAAACGGTTGTCATCAGCCCGGAGAAAGTCTGCGCTTGACTCCCGCCAAACCTCTGGCGACGCCGAAGGCCGCCAGCCCGCCCAAGACGCCGAAGAAGATGTGCGTCGTCACCGAGAACGTCATTCCCGCCTGGATGAAGAAAACGGGTATGCCGACCGCCGACGCCACCGTCCAGCCCACAAGGACCTTGGCCACGTTCGCGAGCGCTCCGCAGAGCACGAACGGAAGCAGGCTCAGATAATCCGACCTCGCGAAGACGACATCGACCATCACGCCCATGATTAGGAGCCGCGAGAATGCGAGAAGCGGCCCACCCATGATCCCGAAGCCGACGGCGAAGACGCCCGAAGTGAGTCCGATTCCCGTGCCCGAGTATTTCCACCGCGCGCCGAGCTTTCCGAGGATCAATATCGGAAGGATATAGACGGCGCTGTGCCCAGGGATGTGCAGGGGCACTCTCATATACGTCTTGACGAGAACCAGTAGCAGGGAGACCTGCAGTATGACGATGCAACTGAGAGCGAATGTCCTTATGTGCTCCGGACCAAAGAGTCTCTTCCAGATGTACTGGTCGCTCACGCTTTCCTCGTGCATCAGACTCCCACTCGAATGTTCGTGATGTCCTTAACCCTTTGGTTTTTGGGCGTGTCGGGGGATGTGAACTTGACCGTCCCGCGCTTCGTGAAGTCGAGGATGTAGAGGTTCGACTCGTTGCCGAGTTCCGCCCAACTGAGGGTCCTCTCCTGCAGCGTGAGGGAGCTCTCGAACCTAATCATCGTCTCGTTGCTTAGCTCCGATGGATCGATCCTCAGCAGGATGACGTCCCTCACGAGCGGGCCGCTGTCGTTCGTACCCGACCCGAGGACATCCTCGTACGAGTGCTCGGGCAGACCCTCGAGCTCGGACATCCGTATCCTCTCCCTGTCCGTCCCTTCATAGCTGATCGATATCGAGTACTCGGTGGACTCGTCCGCGAACGTGTCGCGCAGAACGAGCTCCCACAGTGCGATGGAGAGGACCGCCACAGCGATTATCGCTGCCACGGCAACCAAGACCCGCTTGTTTTCCACGACAATCCTCGCCCTAGGAGAACAGAGATGCTCAGATAAACATATCGATTCCTCAAACAGTATCAATTGATTGTGCATTATCCATGCACATCCTTATATAGTCGGCCTGTCCATCAGAGGCCGATGCAGCGCGTCACCGCGGTGAACCCGCCGGAAAGCTGTTCCGCACTGCTCAGGAACATGCTCAACCTAAGCGAGACGGAGCTGAGAGTCTATCGTCTGCTCCTGTCCTCTGAGGGACAGAGGGTCTCGGACGTGGCGGAGCAGGTCGGAAGGGACAGGTCCTCGATACAGAGGGCCCTCAAGAACCTGATGTCCGCCGGGCTCACAAAGAGGCAGACGGAGACCATCAAGGACGGAGGCTACTACTACGCGTACGAAGCGGTCCCGCCCGCTCAGGTGAGGAGGGAGCTCGCGCGGTGCGTTGAGGACTGGCACGAGTCCCTGCTCGACTCGCTGAGCAGGTTCGAGGAAGAGATGGAGGCGTCCCTTGACTGAGGACGAGGAGCTGGAAACCATCAGAAGAAGGAAGCTAGAGGAGCTGATGAAGCAGATGAACAAAGACATGCCTGAAGCACCGATAGTCATGACGGATGCCGATTTCGATGATACGGTCAACAAGTATCCTGTCGTTGTCGTGGATTTCTGGGCCGAGTGGTGCGCTCCCTGCCTGCCGATGGCGTCCGTGATCGCGGAGCTCGCACAGACCTACAACGGCAAGGTCGTCTTCGGAAAGTTGAACGTGGACGAGAACCCGGCGACCTCGACGAAGTTTCGGATCATGGCCATCCCCACGCTGCTCGTGTTCCACGACGGCAAGCTGGTCGATCAGCTGCAGGGGGCGATGCCCGCGCCCATGGTCACGCCGACCATCGACAAGTACGTCAGCTAGATCGTGTACTTCCCGTTCTTGAGTATCACCCTGCCGTCGACCTCGACGGTAGCGCGGGACATGGAAGCCGAAGCCCCAGCGTCGCTCTTGTTCTCCCCGCCGAGCTCGTCGTTATCGCCCAGGCTGAGGGTGACTGCGCCCATTGCCATGTAGTTCTCCAGGAAGCCGAGCCTTCCCTTGGGATTGATCCCAAAGGAGATGCTACCGAGCCTGTCCTTGTCTCCATGGCCCTTGTCCCACATTCCCTTCAGCGCGTTGACGTTCCTCTTCGCGGTGAACGACTTCACCCGACCGTCCTTGAACGTCCACCTCATTCCCTCGACGAGTTTGCCAACGGAGGGCTGAGGAACGTCGAAGAATGCTTTGCCCTTGACGCTCTTCTCGATGGGCGCGACGGTGACGTCTCCGGCAGGAATCGACACGCCGAAGAGCCCCTTGTCCATGTTCGCCTTTGTCAGCTTGGGGGTGAAGACGAAGGCTTTTCGATTGCCAAGGTCACAGCTGAGGTCGGTGCCCGCTCTTGTGGTAATCCGCACGTTTTTTCCCTTGGTGAGTACCGTTGCCAGCTTGTTGCCCAACTTGAGCATCTCGGACGGGTCGGCAGCCGAGGCGGCGGTCACCATCCTCTTCCACTTCTCGTAGTCGAAACCATACGCCTTGGCCCTCTGCGGTGTGACGGCACCGATGCCCAGGTATCCTATCCTGATTTTCTGCTTCCGCATATAGTCACCGTGCGGTTGCTCGCCCTCGAAGAGAGCCGCGTACTTCCCCGGCGGGATCGTGCTCATGGGCTTCGGGTCCTCTGGACCGCCGATGAATATGTTAACCGTGCTGTATCTGGAGAGACCCATGCAGTGAGCCGATGTCTTCCTCAGATTGGACTCCGGAAGGACGCGAAGGTGGTGATAGAACACGCGGTCCGTGTCCAGTATCGTCAGGACATCCGATTCCCTGTCGAAGCACGCCATGGCTATCTCTTCGGCCAGGTCGACCGTGTGCTGGTAGGTGCTCACAATCACGACGTCTTTCTCGCCCACCTTCAGGCACTTGTTCACGATGGTGTCGGCCATCTTCTTGTATGACAATTCAATCTCCTCCGAGTCTGTCTCAACAAATCCGCGTATATAAGATTAAGCGGAGGGGTTGGGAGAACGTGCCCGCCCGCTTGAAATAGGTTTTTTAGGAACGGTGCAATTGGGCATCGTAATGAAGGGCTCCCTAGACAAGAGGCAAGACGAGAAAGCTGAGAAGCCAGAGCGCGTCTCAAAGAAGGTCGTCCACGCGCTCGTCGAAGCGGAGAGGCACATCGTCGGGCTCAAGCCCACGTTCTTCAAGTTCTTCGGCAGGCTGGGACTGTGGACGAGGAAGACCATCAAGCTTCTCGTCCCTTTCAGCGTCCTTCTCTTCTTCACGTTCGTCCCGTTGGGAATCGACACGAAAATCCAGTACACTCTGGGGATATTCCTCTGCATAGCCCTGATGTGGGCTTTCGAGTCGCTTCCCCTGCCCATCACTTCGCTTCTGGCGCCCGCTCTTTTGGTCCTCTATGACATATTCCCAAGAGGTGTGGGTGACGCCTCTCCCGCGGAACAGGCTTTCGCCCCGTTCTCGGACCCGGTTGTCTACGTCATTCTGGGCGGGCTGATAATCGCCGAGGCATTCAGGAGGAACGGAATCGACAAGCGCCTCACCCTCTATCTCATCTCCAAGTCGAAAGGGGAGTTCAAGTGGCTTCTTCTCGCGATCATGTTCGGAGCCGCCGTCCTCTCCATGTGGATATCCAACACGGCGACGGCGGCTCTTCTCATTCCCGTCACGATCGGAATCGCGCACAGGGTCACGCACGAGAAGGATAAGGGACATCGGATCGCGGTCGTCCTCCTGCTCGGCGTGGCGGCATCAACGATTATCGGTGGGATGGCCACGATAATAGGCTCCTCCCCGAACGCCGTCGCGTCCGGCTTCCTCGTCAAGGTGGATCCCGGTTGGGACTTCGTGGATTGGATGATCATCGGGTTCCCGCTCTCCATGCTCATTCTGATCGTCTCTTGGGCGATTCTCCTGAAGTTCTACCCCGTGGGCGTGGACACCATCGACCTGAGCTGGGTGGAGGAGGAGAGAAACGAACTCGGTCCCATGTCCAACGACGAGAAGAAGGTGCTCATCATTTTCGCGGGAGCCGTGGCCTTCTGGGTATTCGGTGAACGTGCGGCCGAGTTCCTTCTCATTCCCGTGCCCTACCTGGTCGGCTTCAACGCCCCGGCCGTTGTTGCGGCGTTGGCCGCCGTCCTTCTCTTCGTCACCAAAGCCCTTGACTGGGAGGACGCGAAGCTCATACCTTGGGGGCTCTTCCTCATCGTGGGTGCTGGACTCTCCTTGGGGCATGCGATGATACTCTCCGGGACCGCGGACTGGTTGGGAGGCGGCCTCATCTCCGCGACAAGCTTCTTGAAAGTCCTCGGCGACCCCCTTTACCTGATGATGCTTCTTCTCGTGATCTCCTTCGTAGCGGTGGCGCTCAGCAATTTCATGAACAACACCGCAACGGCAGCCGTCCTAATCCCGATAATGATAAGCATGTCATACCTTCCGGAGTTCGCCGGGATCAGCGTCAAGGTCTTCGTCCTTCCGGTCGCGTTCTCCATGGTCCTCTCGTTCGCGACTCC
>JAGMCJ010000151.1 GCA_023129265.1 Thermoplasmata archaeon
TGGTCGAGGACGAGAGCGGGGACGAGAATAGGATAGTGTCCGGAAACCTCCGATATGCTGGCGACCGAGCACTGCGAAAGGGTTAAAGAGAATCCGCTTATTCCTAGGGCTGGGAGAGACCATGACATCCGCCAAGAAGCTAAGGGAGCTTCAGAAGAGAAGGAAGCAGGCACTGCTAGCGGGAGGGAAGGAGAGGATTCAGAAGCAGCACAAGAAGGGGAGGCTGACCGCGAGGGAGAGGGTCGACGCCCTCCTCGACCCGGGAACGTTCGTCGAGACGGACATGTTCGTGACGCACAGGACCACGGACTTCGACATGGACAAGAAGAAGATCTACGGCGACGGCGTGGTCACCGGCTATGGCAAGATCGACGGAAGGCTCGTCTACATCTTCTCCCAGGACTTCACGGTCTTCGGCGGCTCGTTGGGGGAGATGTTCGCACTGAAGATTATGAAGATAATGGACATGGCAGTGAAGAACGGCGCGCCCCTGATAGGAATCAACGACGGAGCGGGAGCCAGGATTCAGGAGGGCGTCGTATCTCTTGGGGGCTACGCTGAGATATTCTTCAGGAACGTCCTTGCCTCGGGCGTGATCCCCCAGATATCCGCGATAATGGGACCCTGCGCGGGAGGCGCGGTCTACTCGCCCGCGATGACGGACTTCATACTAATGGTCAAGGGAGGTAGCCATATGTTCATCACGGGACCAGAGGTGATTAAGGAGGTCACGGGAGAGAAGGTCACGTTCGAGGAGCTCGGCGGTGCCATGACCCACAATGCGAAGAGCGGCGTGGCTCATTTCGCTGCGGAAAGCGAGGAACACTGCTTCCACATGGTCAGGAAGCTTCTGAGCTTCATCCCGTCGAACAATCTCGACGATCCGCCAAGGATGGAGACCGATGACGACCCGAATAGGATGGACAAGGAACTCGGGGACATCGTCCCGGACGAGTCGGACAAGCCGTACGACATGAGGGACATCATCACGAGGATCGTCGACGACAGCGATTTCTTCGAGGTCCATAAGTACTGGGCGGGGAACATCGTCACGGGATTCGGACGGCTGAAGGGTTACCCGATCGGAATAATCGGGAACCAGCCGAAGGTCCTGGCGGGAACGTTGGACATCGATTCCTCGACGAAAGGTGCGAGGTTCGTGAGGTTCTGTGACTGCTTCAACATCCCTTTGCTGACGTTCGTCGACGTCCCGGGCTTTCTCCCGGGGACCAAGCAGGAGTACGGGGGCATCATAAGGAGCGGCTCGAAGCTGCTCTACGCGTATTGTGAGGCGACCGTCCCGAAGATGACCGTCATAACGAGGAAGGCCTACGGCGGTGCGTACGACGTCATGTGTTCCAAGCACATCCGCAGTGATGTCAACTATGCGTGGCCCTCTGCCGAGCTGGCAGTCATGGGGCCGGATGGCGCCGTCAACATCATATTCAGAAAGGAAATCGAGAGGGCGAGGAACATCGACCAGTATCTCGAGGAACAGACGGTCGCCGAGCTCAAGAAGATCGCCAAGAAGATGAAAATCAAGCTGGAAGCGATTAAGAGGAAGAGCGACATAATCAGGGCGATAAAGGGCGATGCGGAGGCTGTCAAGATCCTTGGCGATCTGAGAGTCGAGAAGGCTCGAAAGAATCTCGTCAGGGACTACAAGGAGAAGTTCTCCAATCCCTACATCGCGGCTCAGATGGGCTACATCGATGAGATCATAGAGGCGGAGCTTACGAGGCCGAGGCTGATAGACGCGCTGGAGACCCTACTCAGCAAGAGGGAAACGAGGCCCGCCAAGAAGCACGGGAACATACCATTGTGATAGCGATGTTCAAGAGGATTCTCATTGCCAACAGGGGAGAAATCGCCATACGCGTAATAAGGACCTGCAGGGAGATGGGGATCGAATCCGTTGCCGTGTACTCCGACGCCGACAGGAACGCCCTCCACACGCGGTTGGCGGACTCCTCCCACAACATAGGTCCCCCGCCCGCCACACAGAGCTACCTGGACCAGGACAAGATCGTGGATGTCGCGCAGAAGGCCGGCGCGGAGGCGATACACCCCGGGTACGGATTCCTGGCGGAGAACCCGATGTTCGCAGAGAAATGCGAGCGGGCGGGGATCGTCTTCATCGGCCCCACGTCTAAGGCCCTGGCGAAGTCCGGGGACAAGGTCGAGTCCAGAAGGATCGCAAAGAAGGCCAGGATTCCGGTCACCCCGGGCTCGGACGGCTCAGTGAGGAGCGAGACCGAGGCGATCAGGGTCGCCGAAAAGATCGGCTTTCCAATAATACTCAAGGCTTCGGCAGGTGGCGGCGGAATCAGCATGGCCATCGTGAGGAGCC
>JAGMCJ010000152.1 GCA_023129265.1 Thermoplasmata archaeon
GTTGCAACGAGGGTTGGCGGCATTCCTGAGCTCGTGCAACATGGAAGGACGGGCTACCTCGTTGACGCTGGGGACGTCCTGGGACTCTCGGAAGCTATTGCAAGGTTGGTTGAGGATCCTACGCTGAGGGAGAAGATGGGATGCGAGGGAAGAGAATCCATGAACAAATACACATGGGAGAGGGCCGCGAGGAAGACATTGGAGCTGTATGAGAAGGCATTGGTGGGATCGACATGAAGACGTTTGAATCGTACGTGCGTTGGACCGGCGGTAACGAGGGAGAGCTCACCTTCGAGAACGGCGACACTATGAAGTTCTCCTCCCCAGTAGACTATGGCGGGGTCGAAGGCTCAGTCGTTCCAGAGGAGCTTCTGATCGCCTCTTTGAACACCTGCCTGCAGATGGCTTTCCTTGCGTACGCTCGGAAGATGAGGGTCGGAATCGAATCCTTCGAATCGGAGGCGGAGGGCCATCTCGACAAGGTCGACCATCAGACGCGGTTTGTCAAGTGCATACTCCGACCGCGGGTCTCGGTATCCTCAGCAAAACACGTCAGTCGCGCGAAGAAGGCCATCTCCCTAGCCGACAAGAATTGCTTCATCACGAATTCCGTGAATTTCGAAGTTACCGTGGAGCCCTCTGTTCAAGTCGCTGGAGCGGACGAATCTACTTGATAAGCGCCTCTGCCACATCGATCGCGTCCTTGGCGAACATGAGAGAGGGTCCCCCTCCCATCTCGACACCGATTGCGCCCGCCTCCAGGATCTCCTCTTTCGTGGCTCCCGCATCGATCGCCTTCTTGATATGCGCTAGCACGCACGACTCCGACTGGACGGCGACGGAGCAGGCCACTGCGACTATCTCCTTCATCTTCAGCGGCAGATGTCCGTCCTTGTAGGTCGATTGCAGGAGCGAACCGAAACCCTCATAGAGATCGGGCATCTCCTCCTTGATCTTCTGCTGGCATTCGTTCCTTTCCTCGATTGCCTTGGCTACAGGTTTCATCAAATCTCCTCCGTCCTCGGCATCCCGAACGTGCTACTTAAGCCCTCGGAAGGACACGAACACACGCCCTCCCGCCCGGACTTCGGAAAAGAAAATATGCTCACAAGGGATTATGGGGGTGAGGGTGTTCATGACGATGAGGTTCATCAACTCGTTCGAAGTCGTCGACCTGGTGGAGGAGAATGATGACCGTTGGGTGACGCTAAGAGACATGAGGGGAGAGAATATCACTGTCAGGGTATCGGAGTATACGGCTTCGGACCTC
Source organism: Thermoplasmata archaeon (assembly GCA_023129265.1). Classification (GTDB taxonomy): domain Archaea; phylum Thermoplasmatota; class Thermoplasmata; order RBG-16-68-12; family JAGMCJ01; genus JAGMCJ01. The sequence goes on from JAGMCJ010000152.1 coordinate 1,271, forward strand.
CACATCGGCGGGGTGGTGGGCCTGTATCTGGAAGTCTAGATCTCCCTCTCGTACCTCTGGACCAGCATACCCTTGGATTGCTCGAAGGGCTCTCCCACTTTTTGAAATGAGTATCTCCTCACGCACAGCTCGCCAATGCCGTGACCGATGAGGATGTTGACGACGTTCTTCCTGCAGTTCGTTCTTTCCGCCAGTTCGAAGAACTGGTCGTACATTGCCTCTGCCAGACCCGCTGCCCTGCACTCCGGATGGATGGACTGATGCTCTCCGAAGCATATGTCCCCGCGGATTCTTGCCTTGTAGACGCCGACGATCCTCCCTTCGAGCCTCATCCCGAAATAGCGGTAGCCGCTCTTCATCTCCTCAACGATTTCCTCTGCGGAGAGCATCCTTTTCCGCCGCCATTCCTCCGGATATTCTTTCGCCTGAGGCCAGACTACTCTGAAGAGTCCCTCGACGTCTTTCGCATCCGAGGGACCGAGCTCTTCCACCACCCACTCCTCATTCATCTCTCGCACCCGAGGCGTGAGCTGGGCTGGCGCCGGTGATTATCTCACTCTCGAGGTCGAACAGTACGCGTGACTCGTCTTCGAGAGAGACTCGCATCTTCCTCTCTTTGGTCGCGCGGCCCACAACAGCGGCGGCGAACTTCCTGTTTCGTAGTATGTCCAGTGTCTCCTCGGTCCGGGTCCCGCCGCAAGTCAGGATGAACCCGCACCCGGGATACGTGAGGATCCAAGAGGACAGATCAATGCCTTCGGGCTTTGGGATCCCGCCCACATCCACCTCCGCCCCCACACCGGAGGTCTCGAGCAGCATTGCCAAGGTCCCTAGAACGCCAGGATTGGATATGTCCTTCGCTGCGGACGCGAATCCCTTGTCCGCGATCTCGACGAAGGCTTCCAGCCTGAACAGAACGTCCTCTGAGGACTTCCCGCTCGTGGAATCGAAATTCAGGAATCGGGATTTCATCCTTCCATCGAGGTCTGTTGCGACAACGATGTCGTCACCGGCCCTGCAGCCGAAGCTTGACAGCGGGTTCTGGGCGGCCCCGAGAATGAACAGCGAGATGGCAGGCGAGTCCGACGCAGGCTGCACGTGTCCCCCGACGATCGGGACCTTGAACTTCAGGGACCCTTCCCTCATGCCCTTGGCCAGAAGCCTTCCTTCTTGTTCGTCTCGAAACGAGAGCGTGTTCACAACCGCCAAGGGCCTCCCTCCCATGGCGTACACGTCATTGACATTAGCGAGGACGGAGCAGTAGCCAGCCCACTCGGGATCCTCGAGGAGCTTGGACCATATGCTCTCTGCCGCCAGAAGAAGGAAACGCCCCTCATGGTCGATGACAGCGCAGTCCTCCCCGAACCCGTGAACGGTTCTTCCCATGTCCTCGACGGGGCCGAGCTCCTTGATTATCGGGGAGATCGGTTTCTTCCTCGTGAGGCCCTCGTAGTTCCTTACGAGGTCGACGATTTCCTTCAGCATGCTATCCTCTGTAGTAGTCCATCAGGGCGGAGCATCCTCCGCACCGCACACATCCCGCCAGGTTCTTCGTCGGATCGATTCCGTGCTCCCTCATGCTCTCGCACGCGTAGAGGTAGTACTCCTCCATGACCTCCGGTCTGGGCGGGACGAGATCCTGAAGCGGTGTCTCTTCCAACGGCCTGAGCGGGACGATGAAGGGGATGACGCCCCTCTCGCACATTCTGTCGATCCCCGCCAAGGTCTCGTTCCTCTCCTCTCCAAGTCCTAGGATGATGTATGAGCTCACCTGATTGGGACCGAAGATGTCAAGGGCGTCCTCCCACGCCTTGAAGTAGAGATTGTACTCGCCCGCCTTGCCTGGACACACTCTTCGGAGGGTCGCCCTATCGAGGGATTCGATGTGGATGCCGATGCTGTCCGCTCCCGCCGAGTGCATCGATTCGATCTCTTCCTCCGCTACCGGCTCGATTTGCACATGGACGCGCATCTTCGTGTTATCCTTCACCGCCTCGGTTGCGCTCGAGAGCATCCTTGAGCCTTTATCCTTCAGATTGGGCGTGCCCGTTGTGAGGGTGACGTGGTTGAAGTGCTCATCCTCCGCCGCCTCGGCAACCTCGGCCAGATGATGGGGTCTCTTCAACTCCATGGTCGTCCCGTGCTTCAGTGAGAGCTCGATACCGCAGAACTTGCACTGATCACCACGTTCCCATCTGACGCATCTCTGATAGACCGTCGAGCCGAGGCATCTGTTCCCGTGAGCCAGTGCGATCATCCGCATCCGCACACCGTCAGATGTCGGCAAATCGTAGAATCTGGGGTTGTCCAGGAGGTTAACCTTCGTCTCCTCCCCCCTGTCACTAACGTAGTGATTGCCGTCACGCTCGAGCAGATGAATCGGAGAGTCCTCCGCAAACCCGAATATGGGGACGTTCGTGACGGAATCGTGCAACAGGACGTACCTCCCGCCAGCAGGTCCCGCGCCCCACTTCCTTCCCTCCTTTAGGTTATCGGGGGCTCTCATTCCGAGACACAGGAGTCTATTCTTGAGGGTGGCTTCCATCTCCATTTCTCCAGGATGTTCCCTTCAGAGAAGGAGTACAAGCTATAAACGTTTTATTCGGTGGACCAGGGAGTCCGAAGGACAGCGCGCGCTCTCACTTCGGCATGCTCTCCACGGCCTCCTTGATGAGACTGGAGAAGTCGCAGTTGACTGGGATCTTGGCTTCACTCAGTGCCACGAGTTCCGATCTGGGTTCGCCCTTGAGGAATCCCTTCTCCGTGTAGAATGACAGGAGGCCCTTCCTTGTCTTGAAGTGCTCGTCGTAGTTCCTGAAGGCTCCGCAACCCACGGTTTCGACATTGGCTGAGAAGTTGAGGAACTGGGGAACCTGCTCGGCACTTCTCTGAATCCCCTCGGCCCTCAACCTGAGAGGTGTCCTTGGACTATACTTGAAGTGGGCGAATGCGAGTATCTCGTATCCCAGCTTCCCAAGGTCCACGATCCTTGCGGTCCGCGTCAGACCGGTCCTCTCGAACTTCTTCCTCATGGTCGATATGACCTGCCTCGATGCATCGATTCTCTCAGACAGAGCAACATCCGTGTCCTCCGGATGGTCAACGAGGCCTCTGAGAACCGTCCTCTCCTTCTTCGTGAGTCTCCTGACGACGACCTTCTGGAAGGGGGCTTCAACGACCACCTTGTCCTTAATGTCAAAAAGCCCGCGAAGAATCCAGGAGTAGTCGAAATGCCTGATATGCTTGCTGGTTTCAAACGGGAAGACCACCGATGTCCCTTCAGCTCCCCGAAACAGGTCCGTTTCGGCGAACTCGAACTCAATCGCTTCCGCCCACCTTCTGTAGGACGTGTAGTCCCTCGCCGCTGAGACATGAAAAAAGAAATCTGGTGACGTTAAAAGGTAATACAGGCCCTTGTTCTCTCTCCTCAACGCATCCACGAATCGGTTCCTCATGGCGTCACTCGCGGAAGGACTGAACTTCCCGTACCTGACGACAATGAGTTCATACCCGAGTCTGTTGACCGCTGGGATCCTGACAGTCTTGAAGTAGCCCGACTCGTGCAATCGCCTTCTGATGGCCGTGATCGTTGAGTGCTTGACCTCCATCTCATCGGAGAGCTCACGGTCGTTCATGGTCGGGTGCCTCACAAGCCCGTAGAGGACCTTTCTCTCGTTTCTCGTCAAACCCTTCTTCACGAACACTTCAAGGGTCCCGACGTATTTTAAGTCTATGAATTTGTTAGGACTTCCGCCAATACTGCACTCAATGTCCTCCGTGGATTGTGCAACTCGTGCAGATGACAAGAACGACGTGCAGATATCTCAGGATGCGCGCTGTGGTCCGTGCGTCCAAAGCATGCTGCCCTCGGAACGGTCGCGTCCGCCTGTCTTGTGCACCCCCAGAATATGGCCAAGCAACCATTATATAGACAGACTGATTTAATTGCAGTGGAGATGTGGCCAATACGGGACGTGAGATATCAGGTTACACACGCCTGCGATCTCCATTGCCCCCACTGTTTTGCGAAAGCCGACAAACCGCTGCCCGACGAGTTGACGCTCGAGGAAGCGAAGGCAATGGTTCTCGATCTGAAGGAGAGCGGGATGAGAATGATCACACTCACGGGCGGCGAGCCACTATGTCGAGAGGAGTTCACGCTTGATCTGGCTTCCTTCCTGGGTGAGCAGGGGATACGCTACAGGGTCTTCACGAACGGCTTCCGCATGACGGAAGAAATCGCGTCTCGTCTGAAGAAGAGCGACGCTTATGAGGTTCAGGTCAGCTTCGACGGCCTGAGGGAGACCCATGATGCGTTTCGCGGAGCCCAGGGGTCGTTCGATAAGGCCATCAGGGCTCTCGAGATCGCCAGAGACGCGGGGCTCAGGACAACGGTCAGAGTCACTGTCACGAGAAGGAACTCAGAGGAGATCCTCGACCTCCTGGACATCGTCTACCCGTTGGGAATATCTGCGTTCAGGGTCAGACCGTTCGTCCCCGTCGGGAGAGGAAAGGAGCACAAGGAGTTCATCCCGGAAAGGGAAGACTTCGAGAATTCCTTCGTTCGTCTCGCAAAGGTGAAGGAAAGGTACCCGATCCAGATCACGTTCATAGTTCCCCATTTCACCTTCGTCTTCGACAGCAGTAGGAAGTATGATTCCGAAAGGGAGTTCGATGGCATACCCTGTGTGTGCGGAAAGACCCTGGCGGCGATTACGCCCGACGGAGGGGTCAGACCGTGTGGTTACTTCTCCTCCGACCTGGGGAACGTGAGGGAGATGAAGTTCTCCGAGATATGGGAGAACAACGAGTTCCTTCAGAGAATGAGGAACCTCGAGAGACTGGAGGACAAGTGCATGGAGTGCGAGTTCCTGAGCCTTTGCCGTGGCGGCTGCAGGGCGTCCGCGTACGAGAACACGGGAAGGCTCGATGCGACCGACCCCCTTTGCCCGTTGGTGGATTAGATGTTGATCCCGAAGCACTGCAGACATGTTGGCGTCAAGGACGTTGACTTCCCGCTCAACCCGGAGAGCATCCTGAAGGCCTGGAAAGGGAAGAGAATCTACTTCAGAACGAACTACCTCGTCCTCAGGAACGGAAACGAGCACTCCGTCCTGGGAGTCAAGTCGACGCCGTCCGGCGTCATGAATGATATCGACGACATCGATATCATATCCCTTCCAGATGGGACCGTGTGGGTGGAAGACACGGAGATCG
>JAGMCJ010000153.1 GCA_023129265.1 Thermoplasmata archaeon
CTTGGCATCTGGCTTCTCTTTCCTGAGGAGATAGAACGCGCCCAGGAGCGTGTTCACATTCTTCTCCGGCGATAGCCGTCCAACGTGGAGGATCACCTCGTTTCCATCGAGGTCCCATGCCTCTCGAACCTCTCGTCCGGACACATTTGTGTTGAACCTCTTCGTGTCTATTCCTGTGGGAATTACCTCCATCATCTTGACCCGGGGCGCAAGCGCCCTCACCTCTCGGGCAATCGCGGACGTCGGCACGACAACACCCTTGCACCTGTGAAGGAAGAATCTGAGGTAGCGTCGAACAAGCCAGCCCACGAATGAAACGTTCAGCTTCAGTGGCGAGTAGTAATTGAGCGCGTCCAGGACCATCGTGTGGAACGTGAGGACGTACGGCACCCGTAGCTCTCTCGACGCCCACATACTTTTCATCCCAACAACGGCGACGCCATGGCTGTGCATGATATCTGGCTCGTAGTCCCTCATAGCCAGGGTGAGCCTGTCGCTGAACACCTTCGCCATCCTGTACCCTGGATATTTCTTGAACTCCCTCGCCTTGCAGTATATCGCTTTTGCGTCGGCTGGATTGCCGTTCTTCTTGTCCTCAGGAGCGCACACGAGGACGTCGTGGCCCATCCCTTCAAGGGTCTTCCTCGTCGTCAACAAAGAATTCACTACACCGTCCACCGTTGGCAGATATGTGTCCGTGAACAGTCCTATTCTCATCCCATCCCTCAGATGATCTTCTTGAGCTTCGACAGAACATCCGCCGGATTCCTTCCGAGCAGACGAATCATGGGTTCCTTCCCCTTCGTACCCTCGTCGTATATGACATCGGGAACCGAACCCGTGTCCGTTATCGCCTGTCTCGTTCCCCATTCCATGGAGGATACACCTTCAGGCTCTTCGGATCGGTCGAAGCTCGCCACCACAAGGTCAGCCGCTTCGCACGAATGCAAAGTTTCCTCCTTGTATTTTAAGTTTATCGCACTCCTTATCAGCGGATTGAACTCAGCGGCTGCCAGTATTATCCGTGAAACATGTTCGCTGGCGCCGAAATCAGGACATCCAGTACTTCCAACACTGTCACCGACCCTGATGAGCCTTCCTCTGAGGGCGCACACCTCACTGGCATCTGTGGCGAAAGGAAGGGCGTATCCGAAGTTCATGCCGACTTCTGCGACGTTTTCAACGGGAAGAAAGGACTTCAGACTCTCGATCGCATCGAACAGATCCTTCCATACCGAGTATCTGTCCACGACATGGTGAGAATTGATGACCCTCGCACCTTTCCCGACCTCATAGCCGAACTGGAACCCGAGGGATATCCTCCTCTTCGCCCGCCTCACGCTCTCTTCCATGCCCATCTGCCGCGCAAGATTGGCAGCAATCAGCGCGGAGAAAGCACATCCGCTTCCGTGCACGTCCCCCTCGAATCGATGCCCCTTGAACTCCATGTATGTGCTGCCGTCGAAGAGGATATCCGTGGCATCATCGCCCAAGTGGCCGCCCTTCACGAGGACGTTCTCAGAGCCCAGGCCATGAAGAATCGAGCAGGCCTTCTTCACATCTTCCATGTCCTTGACCTCGATACCGGTCAGGGCAGAGGCCTCGTAGATGTTTGGAGTGAGGAGGTCCGCCATGGGAATCAGTTCCCCTTTCAGACCGTCTACAAGTCCGGTCGAGTGAAGGGAGTCGCCCACGGTCGCGACAAGGACTGGATCCACGACGATAGGGAAATCCTTGTCTTTCAGGACGCCGGAAACCGCGGAGACTATCTCGGCCGAGTATAGCAATCCAGTTTTGGCGGCCTTGACGTCGAGGTCTGTAAGAACAGCGGCGAATTGCTCCTCGATCAGGGAGACGGGAAGTGGATAGATGCTGCGCACAGCCTGCGTATTCTGGGCGGTCACAGATGTCAGCACGGCGCATCCGTGCACATCCGCGGACGCGAAGGCCTTTATGTCAGCTTGAACGCCAGCACCCCCGGAAGAATCGCTGCCCGCAACCGTGAGAGCTGCTATCATGTGTAGGGGAAAGCCCATCGACATATTAATCTGACTCTCGCAACGCTTAAATAGACTGACACCAATCGAAATACGATGTAATGGATGTCAGAAGCGGGCACATCGTATTCGAGAAAGCAACGCGGTACATCGACCTCTTACCAGTTTATGAGGAGGTATTCAAGAGATTCCTTGAGGAAACGAACCAAGTGCCCGAGGCTGAGCCTGAGTTCCTCGACGTCCTGATTGAGGAGAACATGGTGGACCTGAGAAGCAATCGGAAACCCGAGGGGTACAACCGCAGCGGTTATATGCGGCTTATTTTTCCACTCTCGAACAGAGTGGAGTGCTACGTGTACGGGAGGACGAAGAGCAGCGAAATCGCCCGGGTCACTGAGCTCCTGAGCGGGATGTTCAAGAAGTCCGGGCTCGACAATTCAATCGAGTGGGACAGGATGCTCCTGTACTTGACAAAGAAATAGTCAGTCAGTGGGGAAGGGCACTTCTGCGATGGTCGAGTATACTGGACCGCTCGCTTCCAACACACTCTTCTTAAGCTTCAGTCTGTCAATCGTCTGAACACCGAAATCGGCGGTCTTCGTCTTCGACAGTATCTCCTGGATCATCTCCTTTCCCTTGCTTCCCTTCAATCTGCCAATCGTCACGTGAGGGGAGAATCCCCTGCCTTCCCGCTTGAAACCAAGTGACGCCATCTCATCGTTCAGAAACCTCGAGACCTCCGCCAGCGGGCCCGAGTTCACGAGGCCGACCCACACGACCTTGATGTAGTTCATGTTGGGAAACGCGCCCGTCCCCTTGAACCCGATCTCGAACGGCTTGACGCCAGTCACGGCCTCTTTCATCAGGCCCTCGATCTTGGGCACCAGTTTTTCTTCTGTTGGTCCAAGGAACTTGAGCGTCATGTGGATCTGTTCCATTCGGACGGCCTTCAGTCGCGCCCCTGTGTTCTGAAGCGCCTTTGAGAAGTTCTCGATGAGCGGGTTGGGATCGAGATCGGCTGAGATGAATGCTCGGAAAGACACGCCGTCAATAACATGAGAATAGCAGATAACACTTTCTCTAGGACACTATTGTACCCTTGAACCTCTTCCCGAGGATCGCGCCCCGCAGAGAGGACAGATCTCTTCCATCCAGGACGAGAAGAGCGATTCCTGCCTTCTTGATTATCCGAGCGCCGACGATGTCGAATATCATTGTCGGACCCGCTTTCCCCGCCGTCCCGCTCGAGAGCGTGATGAGGTCGTCGTGCGTCATCCTGGCTATCCGCCGCGCGTCCCGAAACCGCTTAGGGTCCTTCGTGTAAACACCGTCCACGTTGGACGCGTTGACGAGCCTGTCTGCGTCGACCTTCTGCGCTAGTCTGGCCGCCACACCATCGGTCGTCCTTCCGGGGCGCGTACCGCCCATGACGACGATTCTTCTCTCCTTCGCTTCCTGGATGACGTGAGAATAGGAGGCTGGCGGGAAGGGATTGGCCTCTTTCCCAATCGCGGCGCTCAGGAGCATCGCGTTGATTCTGGTGGCCCTAATCCCCACGAGGTCGAGGTATCTCTCGCTCGCGCCCAGTTCCCTTCCTGCCTCGATGTAGGACCTTGACATCTTCCCACCGCCCGCGACAACGAAGAGCTTGACCTTGCGACTCGCATCGCGCAGTGTGCGGCCAAGATTCCTGAGAAAAGAGATGTCCTCGTAG
>JAGMCJ010000154.1 GCA_023129265.1 Thermoplasmata archaeon
GACATCGTCATCCTTGACGAGGTCAATGTGGCCATAGAGTGGAATCTGATCGAAGTCGGCGAAGTAATCGACCTCCTGAAGAAGAAACCGAAGGAAGTCGAAGTCGTTCTGACGGGAAGATATGCCAGGCAGGAAATAATCGATCTGGCAGATCTGGTCAGCGAGGTTAGGGAGGTCAAACATCCGTTCAAGCGGGGGATGCATTCCCGGATCGGAGTGGACTACTAGCCCTCCACCGTTTTCGAGAACATCAGGAGCTGGATCTCCGGCGTGGTGAACCTGGACTTCTTTTTAAGCTCTTCTGTGTTCCCCTCCCGAATGAGGGTCAGGAAGAGCGGATTCCCCTTTGTCAGAAGGTAGATCCGCCGCATCGCTTCTTCCTCTATCCTCGGGTTTCCCAACACGAGCTTGGAATCCTCCTGGCTGAGGCCCTTGATGTGGGTCTCGTCGACCATTCCGCCCTCGATCATCTTCCTGTCGTAGAAGCGACAGTATGCGGGAGTCGCCTCCTGCGCGACCACTATCATCTTCGCCTTTTCAGTCCTGGATAGCAGATACGTGAGTGCATTGAAGGTGTCCACTAGGTCCTCGCCCACGGTGCTATAATTGTCGAAAACGAGCAACGAGCTGGAATCGTTGAGTTCCTTTCCGAGCGCGGTCATTGTGCCGTCGATGTTACCCTCTTCGAGCAGCCTCTTCGCCGGACTCCCCCGCTTCCTGGAAGCGAAGTGGACGAGCGGCTTGAGCACGTCTGTGGTCTCTTCGTCCTCGGAGAGGTCCTTCCAGAACACCCGCCAGCCTTCCGCCGTGTCGAGGAACGTCCTGACGAGCGACGACTTGCCATAGCCGAGATGACCGTACAGGGCCAGAACGGGCTTCTTGCCCGCCAACCACTCGCGCATATGGAGGAGGTCTGCCTGCCTGTTCACGAACTCCCGCTCCTCAGGTGCCGCCTTGGGCAGAATCCCGCTAGTGTCAAGGACGTCCCCTGGACCCAGGTTCTTGAGGATCGCGGTGTAGCTCACCTCGTAGAGCCTGGAGGCATCCGAAACTGGGAGCTCGGTCTCGCCCGAGCTGGAGCGGACCGTGATCCTTCCCCCTCCGATCTGCTTCCTGATATTGGCGGCCCGCCTGTGACCCTTCCCAGTGAGGAAGTACATCTTGAGACGCCTACCAGCCTCATGGACCCGCTCCCTCCTCTCCTCGATCGCGCCCTCTTCCACGAGCTTCTTCACGGAACGCGGGATATGGCTCCTTCGGATGCCCACGGACATCGCAATCCCGGCCTGCGTGATATCTGGCGGGAAATCCCTCTGGACATTCCTATAATCAAAAAGGTGAACCAGTACCCTGTCGTTGACCGTTGGCTTTGCCACGCGATATCATCAGGCAGTCGTTATTTAACCATGACGGTAGCGCACCCGCGTGGTGCAGAACATGGTAACTACCACACAAGGCTTATATAAACTCAGACCCTTTTTTCAGAGACACAGGAGGACAAAGGATGTCACTCTATAGGAAGCGTTTCTCTAGAGACAATAAGGCCGTGGCCGAGGTCGTTGGAACGATATTGATACTACTCATCACGGTGGTCATTTTCTCGACCATATTCATATGGGTGTACTCAATCCCAACGCCAGAGGCTTCAACGAAGCTCCAGATGGAGGGAGCTCTAAATCCGGTCTATGACGCTGGTGTGTGGGACGGGGCGATCATAAACATAACCCACCAGGGCGGAGAGGATCTGTATGGCTGGAGGACGGCAATTTACGTAAAAGTGAACGATGAGTTCGAGATTCTTCAGACCCAGGGAACAATCCAGTGGGGACCTAACGCTGGGGACCCCTATGGATTGAGAGAGGATGAGGATTGGATCATCGGTGAGGTCTGGAGCATTCTGAACCACACGATTCAACCTGATGACAAGGTTGAGGTTGGCGTGCTCCAATCCATTAAGGGCGAAGTGATCTGGAGCTCCATGCTCTTGGGAGCCGCGGGCGAGTATCCCCCGCTTTTTGTCCAGAAGTGGTATGATGGCAATCTGGACACGATCGCCAGGGAGGATCTCAGAGGGAACGAATCGTTCGCAATATATGTCCAGATACAGGACAATGACGGAGATTTCGGTTCGGACAACGACGTCTACGCCAATGTGACCGTGCTCTACGATGACTACGGCTTCTTCAAGATGTATGACAACGGTTCCATGGGAGACGATGTGGCAGATGATGGCATCTGGACTGCCAATTATACGGCGTTCGTGGGAGACATCTCCATGGACGGCTCGCTGGTGATCATCACGGCCGAGGATGATGCTGGTCACAATACGACCGCCAGACTCGTCCTCAAGATTGAGGAGCTCGGCGCCGCCTACCACTATTACTATGAATACCCAGAGAACATAACCACTCCCAGGTTCGGTCCCGAACTGCTTCCCGGAAGCGGCCTTCAGCACTATCAGATATTCAACGAGACAGAGTGGGACAAGAGAAGATGGGAGGGAAATTCAACGAGAACCTTCGTGAAAGGCGAGAGGGTCGTCATCGTTGTCGCGAGCCACTTCCTTCCTGATACGGATCTGGACAATAAGTTCTGGCTCTTCAAGGCCGAGTCTGGTGTTGGGCCACAGCCCATAGTCTATGGCGGAGGACCTATGGGTCCGGATTCGATTCCGTCTTCGACCGAGGCGTTCGATCTTGTCGACTACGTGGGTAACTTCTACATCTGGGAGTATAGATGGAACACATCTAGTGCCGGTCACGGCTTTAGCGACGGATTGCTGGAATACGGCCACTATTCTCTGAGGATAAAACTGAGGTCCAGTTACTATCCTCCACCGGACAACATCTTTGAAGTTCAGGATTTCATGTCAGTTACAGATGAGAACGGCACCGTTCCAGATTATCCTCAGATTCTGACCTTCCTCGACGCTGACCATGAGCAACCCTCGGACACATTCAACTTCACAGACACGATGTACGTGAAGGTGGTTGTCCAGGATACGGATGGCTCGTTTGAATTCGGGAATGTCAAAATCCAGGATTTCGGTGCTGGTATCCAAATCTGGGCGAAACCAGGGAACGGTCCCGTGAGTGATGCTGTCATTAACAACTCCGTCAGCTACAAATTCAGCGTAGACCTGACAAGACCGAACTTCGATCCTTGGCTGTTTGGGGAAAACGCTTACACTCTAAGAGTGCTCTATCTCAAGGATATCAACGAGGAGTACAAGGTGCCGCTCAGCCGCCTCGTCACTATTCACGGACCTAGGTGGTATCTGGACGTAGCCACGGTAATGGAGTATTGGAAGCATCAGGTTCATGGCACACAAGTTTACTCGATATTCTTCGAAAACCTGGTCTTCAAATGGGAAGAGTACTGGATTGAGTCCTTCGAGTCGGGACCAGGTTACAAGTCTCCTCCGTGGGGAGCTGGTGCTTTCCTATCGATAGTCTTTGGCGACTGGGATGATGATACTGATCTCGATGTCGTCGAGGGAATCGAATCAGGCAAGCTGTTTGCATACCGAAACCAGGGTGGACAGGGGCACTATTGGCAGAGAAGAGAAGTCGACGATCTGGCCAATCCGGTCACGGCCGTCGATGTGGGATACGTCGACCAGGATGGTCTGCTGGAAATAGTTGCGGGAACTGAATCCGGAAATTTGTGGTGGTACCTGAATGACAATTCATGGACACCTACCTTCATTGACAACACCGGCTCCGAAATAAAGGCAGTCAAACTAGCTGACATGGATGGTGACGGTGACGATGACCTCGTTGTGGCGACTGGAAATGACATAAGGATATACGAGAACAGTGATGGCATGTTTGGCACCGTTACGACGACGGACTACTTCACGGATCAGGATATGCCTGGGAACGGAACTGTCTCCGGAACCCATGTAGACACTCAAATGTCCGATAATACCTATGAATCCATCGAGGAGGTCACTGGGACCGCATATGACATTACGACACATACAGCGGACGCCGAGTTGGCAGCCGTTTATGACGTCGTCGTAGGAGACTACCAGCGCACACAAGCCAATGACGGATTGTATGAAACGCTTACTGAGGACACGTGCCGGATTCAAGGCATCAATGAATACTACTGTCTGAGAGACTCATGGGACGATCCCGACAGTGGCCATAGGTACGACCTTAGCAGTGTGTCGAATGGAGACACCATAGACATATACATCACGAGTTACATCAGTACCGGAACCGAGCCGTTTGAGGTTGGGTGGTCAACAGATCCCAATGGGACAACCGCATGGCCTTGGACAATATCCAGGACGGCAAAGGGAACAGACCAGTTCGATCTGAAGGCAGAAGGATTCAGTGGCGGAGACCTTTACATCTGGATAAGGGACAGCGACATCAGCAAGAATGACCAGGACACCGACGGAGTTCACACGACGATCTCCATTGACTATCTCGTCGTTGAAACCACAACGACAAATGGAACGACGAGCACGCTTGACCATGTCTGGAGAATTGAATCGATTCCAGCTGGCGGCGATGCTCACAAGTTCTTCGTCGAGGCATACCATACTATCAACGCCGAGCAGGACGACTTCATGTTCCAGTATTCGGACAGTTCTGGTGGGCCGTGGACGGACATCGTGACCGTCACTGCCACCTCTGACCCCGACACCTACACGGGTGGAAGCCTTCCCGGCACAATCAGTGGCAACATCTACATCCGTGTCGTTGACACGGACAGCACGAATGGCAACCTCGGAAACGACACCGTCTATGTCGACCACATGTACGTTAGAAGATATGTAGTCACCATTGACCCGTATACGCTGGATTTGGCCAGCGTCGTTAATGATATTGCAGTCGGTGATGTCGATGGCGACGGTGACTATGATGTGGCCGCGGCCACTGCAAGCGGGAATGTCTATGTGAGATACAATGACGGTGTCGGTGGACTTGGATCTGGAGATACACTTACCGCCACAGGCTCGGTTCTTTGCGTGGACATGGCGTACTTAGACAGCGATGATGATCTTGATGTCGTCGCGGGTACGGATGATGACAAGGTCTACTGGTTCGAAAACGATCTCCCTCAGACGACATGGACCAGGGCTACGGTTGCAAGCGTGGATGGTGATGTTACCGCCCTGAGGGCAGGTGATGTCGACGGGGACTATTGGGACGACATAGTGAT
>JAGMCJ010000155.1 GCA_023129265.1 Thermoplasmata archaeon
GGATGCCCTCATCCTCCTTGACGAGGCGATGCTCCTCAGACGGTTCGCCCTCAAGGAAGGCCTCGGGATCGTGGAGGGATGAATTCGGCTGAAGGGATGTCAAGAACGTCGGGAGCGCTGCGGGACCCCTACGCCGACGCGGCTCTCAGGATCAGGAGGATAGACACAAGCGCCATCCAACGGTCCATCGGCCGGCTCCTTGCCAGGGACCAGAAGTGGAAGCCGTTCTTCGCCTCCTTCTGGATTCTGGGCGACTTCCCTGAGCATCTCGAGGTGACCAGCAGCTACACGGTCGAAGAGGCCCGCATCCGGATCTGCCGTCTGGAGAGGTCCCCGGACTTCCTCTATTGGCTCTCTCCCCCTTCCTTCGAGGTAGCCGAGGATGAGCTTTCGATCCTCTGGAAGGTCGTGGATGAGATCTGGTCCGTCGTTCCGTCGAATCTCGATTTGGGCAACTCAACCCAGGTGAGACGCTACATCGGTAATCGGGCGGAGCAACTGATCGCGCTCCACCTGCCCAGAACCATGGGAAAGGCCGATCGGCTGCATCGGTCGCGCTTCCTCGCGGACATTCTTGAAAGGAACACAGCTGGGCTGGGAATCCTAGAGACGCTGCTTGCGGACCCCAACGTTCAGGACATCTTCCTTGACGCGCCATGTGACAGCGTCCCGATTCATCTCACGGTCGCCGACGCCGGGGAAGGCAGGTCCCATCAGAGATGCAGGTCCAACATACTCATGTACGAAACGGGCCTGCGCAACATCATCTCGAAGCTCCTCATAATGAGCAAGAGACCGTTCTCGGAGAGGAACCCGGTTCTTGAGATGGACCTCGGTGACATGAACGCCAGGTTGACCGCCGTGGGGCCTCCGCTCAGCCCGGACGGGATAGCTCTCGCAATCCGGAGGCACTCCACGGACCCTTGGACGCTCACGAAGTTGGTCTATCACAGGAGTCTGACGCCGCTCGCCGCCGGCCTAATCTCGTTCCTCATCGACGGGAATGCCACGATGCTCGTCACTGGCAGCCGCGGGGCGGGAAAGTCCTCCCTCTTGGGAGCCATGATGTTCGAGTTCCCGACCAGCCAACGGGTTCTGACGATCGAGGACACACTGGAGCTCCCGTGCGCGGAGCTCCGCCGCCTCGGGTACAAGGTCCAGAGCCTGTACGTCGGGTCCGGGACATCTTCGGACCGGATGACAGCGGAGAAGGCGCTCAGGGTCTCTCTCCGCCTGGGCGAATCGGCCATAGTCCTGGGAGAGGTCAGAGGGAAGGAAGCCAAGACGCTCTACGAGGCGATGCGCGTGGGAACCGCGGGCTCGGCGGTCCTTGGAACGATTCACGGAAGCTCTTCCAAGAGTGTGTTCGAACGAGTCGTCCACGACCTAGGCATTCCTCCGCAGTCCTTCTCGGCCACTGACGTCGTCATCGTCGCGGGTCTGTTTCGACCGCGGGGAACGCAGAATTCCAGGCGCAGGGTGATCGAGATCTCCGAGCTCTGTAAGGAATCCTATGACGGCAGATTTCTCCCGCTGATGACGTTCAGCGTCTCGCAGGATTCTCTGGTCGAGACCGACGTTTTCCTTCACGGTTCCGGCAAGATCCGAGAGATCGCGAACTCCTGGGGAATGAGCTATGACGAGGCAATCGCCAACATACACGCTCGGGCCGAGTGCAAGCTCCACATCGTCGAGCTCGCAAGGAGGTTGGGGACGAAGCTGCTCTCCGCGAAGCTCCTTTCACTGGCGAACTCGGTCTTCTCCTCCATGGTCGAGGAGGGCTACTCCGGCAATGAGCTAGTCGGGCGATGGAAGGAATGGATGGACGTGAGGGCCGTGTATGCCTAGGGACGGAATCGCCTTCACCAGGTTCTGCAGGTTCGCACACCGCGCACTCGGACCTCTGCGGTGCAAGACAAAGCCAGTCAAGAGTCCAGCGCTGGCACCCCCGTCGGGGGACAGGAGACTGTCGTTCCCGGCTCTCTCGAAACTGAAGGGAATGCTGGATTCTGACACGAGATCAATCGAGGACGACATCGCGTTCGTCGGTCTCGGGCTGAGGCCTGAAGAGATCGTCTCCGGTGGACGACTGGCCCTCCTCTCCTCTTTTCTGGCGGTCCCGATTCTCGTGGTAGCTCATCCGCATCCTCTCTACTTCCTTCTCGCACTCATCCTCCCAATGCTTCTCCAGAGAACGGTCCTGTCGTATCCCGCAATGCTCGCCTCGAGGATCGAGAGGGCGTCCCTGAGGGAAGCCCCGGAAGTCATGAGCTATCTGATCGGCGGGGCGGGAGGTGCACTGTCATACGAGAACGCTGTTCTTTCGTCCGCCAAGAACTCCAACGGAATGCTCAAGGGCGGTTTCCAGCGGATGGTCTGGAATGTCCACACGAAGGGAAGCAGCCTCCCGGAGGATTTCGTCGAGTACGCGCGGAAGTGGAGGGGCAGGAATGACGGGTTCGAGGAGGCCCTGCAGCGGTTCTCGGAGGCTGCGAAACTGGGTCGCGGGGAAGACCCCAGCTCCTTGATCTCCCCCGTCCATGCGCACACGAGAAGGAAGCTCAAAGGCTATCTTTCATCTCTCAAGACGCCCATCAACGTCGTCTTCGCTCTGGGAATCGCACTTCCTGTCATGATCGCTTCGATATTGCCCATGTCCTCGCTTGCCCTTGCGGCTCCCGTGGGCATCGGCGGCGAACAGACGGGCGGGGGAAGCGCTCTCAGTCCCGCCGTGGCCGCCGTCATACTCGACGTCATCTTCCCGCTGGGCATGCTCCTGTACTGCAAGGAGGTCCTGTCCAAGCGGCCGTTCTCCTCCTCGCATCGTCTCCCGCTCAGCCTCCGCGATATGTCCGCCCTTCTCGTTGCTGTGGTCACAGTCGTTCTGGGTGTGGCAATCGCAAGCTGCCTTCTAGAGGTCACACCATTCAACTCCCTTCTGGTTCTTCTGTTCGCATCCTCGGTGATGGGTCTCGCAATGCTCTTTGCTGGTAGGATGATGAATCGAACGACGCGTCAAGGATCCCGTGAGGACGTTTGGGAGGGGCTTGAGTCCCTGGGAGACTTCCTTCTAGCGGGAGAGTCCCTGGAGACCGCGCTACTGAAGACCGCGGAAAGGATGGAGGGAACGGAACTGGCAGGACGCATCGCCAACGACATCTTCCTCGTGTCGAGGGGGACAACCAACGCCGGTGAGACTCTGACCAGTGAGAGCGCGATTCAGGGCGATCCCGCTCTGGGATTGAATCTCAAGGTGGTCGTGGACATCACCCACAAGGATGGGCCTCTGGCGGGAACGGTGGCGAAGCGGATCGCGTCCGACCTCAGAGAGATCTCGGGGATGGAGGCGGATGCCAGGGATGAGATGAAGTCCATCGTCCAGACAGTGAACAGCACCCTCACCTTCTTCTCGCCCATGGTGCTCGGGATCACCGCCTCGATGTTCCTGCTCATGGAGGCGCACTTCTCGGGCTCCGGGGGCATGACATCCGCTGCTTTCGTCCTGATCCTGGGGACTCTCCTGTGCTGCAACCTGGCGGTAGCGAACTACTTCACAGAAGGTCTCCAGGGAGGGGACCTCAGAACGGCTTTCTCAAGAACAGGAAAGGGGCTCCTCGTGGCGATGCCATTGTACTCGCTCTCGTTCCTGTGCGGTTCGTACTTCTTCGGCGTCCTCTAAATGTCAGAGAAGCGCCAGGAAAAACCCTTGCGGCGGCCTACAGCATCCACATGGCGTCGGCGGGCACCTTTATCCAGTAGCCCTCACCGGGGGCCATGTACATCGGCCCTGTGAGGCCGTACGTGTAGTACGGCGGCGCGACGGCGTTGAAGCTCTCCACCTTCTCGGCCCCGGTCTGCGCCATCAGATCGCCCGCCGTGTAGTCCCAGTACAGATGCGGGAACCCGACAAGGTTCCAGCCCTCCCTCAGGAAGATGTCCGCGCTCTTGGGCACGACCCCCGCGCTCGTGACCGGCTCGGGGGACGTCACGTTGACCCAGATCGCCATGGACTGGTTTACCGTCAGCAGGTCGTTCCAGTTCTTCCAGATGTGGTACTCCCTCCACTTCTTCGTCCACGGGTCGTAGGACCTCGCCATGTCCCAGCTGACCGTCTGCAGCGCGTACTCGATGCTCTCGTTGACCATCTTGAGCGGGAAGGAGAGGAGAACGTTGCCTGGCGGCGTCCACCTCGTGAACTTGCCCGCCTGGTCCTCGGCCTTCCCAGGCAGCCCGGCGCTGTAATTCGCCTGCACGGTGTAGAAGATGTTCATCGGGTTCAGGTGCCCCATCAGGTAATGGTCGAAGAAGTTGAAGCCCTGCGGGACCGTTGCCAGGAACTTGTACCCCGTCCCGTCCGGGTCGTACGCCGCCGTGCTGTGATACAAGGCGTAGTGGTCGACCATCGTCGCGTCGTCGGGCGACAGGTCCCACTCGATGTGAACGTGCTCGTAGTTGGATCCGAACAGCCACGCTCTGAGGTTCGTAGGCCGCTCGGGCGAAAGCTTCAGCGTCGTGAAATTGTAGTGCGACCCGCCCTTCGAGTCCGTGGTCGTGTGGCCGTACGGGTCCGAGGACTCCACGTCGAACATGTACGTCGTCTCGGGCTGCAGTCCCGTCAGCAGGACATCGTGCTGCATGCGGTACCCGCCCACGTATTCCTCCGAGTCGAGCGGCTCGCTCGTGTTGTAGTAGATTCTGGAATCCGTGGGCTCGTTCGTCCTCCAGATTATGCTCACGGAAGTGGATGTGAGGTTCGCGATCATTATGTTGAAAATGAAAGGGTCTGAAGCATCTATGCTTGCGGTGTCCGTGGACGTGTGTATCGGGTTCATGTCCTCGTACTGGACGGTCACGAGGTCGCCCTCGGCCACCTGCAGCTCCCCGTCCGTGATTGGCGGACCAGTCGTGGTGTTGATGGTCCCCGTCCACCTTCCGGAACCGGGCGAGGACTCATTCAGTGCAATCGTCTCAGGAGCGAGTTCGGTCGTGCTCCAGATGGTCACGTTCACGGCTGCGGGTCCAGTATCCCGGACGGTTATCCCGATCGTGTCGTTGTCCCCGTAGACGCTCTGGTCCAGGTACACCTGCCCCCAGCCCGTGCCGAGGTCTCCGAGCGCCACTAGGGCGTAGGGCTGCGGCCCGTTGGGGACGTTGTATCCTGTCACCTCTATCGTCCACGCGCCCAGAACCGGACTCTTTATGTGGACTCCTTCTAGAACGTTCAGCCTGTCGTAGTTGCCCGTGTCAGGTTGCGACTCGCCCTGAGCGAACGTCCCGAAGACGTTGCCCTTGTAGGTGTTGCCGAACGGGTCCGTCACGAGCAGGTCTAGGTCGTTCACGATGTTCGGGGTCGTCCATGCGACCCCAGGATAGTCAGTCCATGCGAGCATCACCCTTAGCGGCTCGGAGGAATCAAGCACGTAGTACGACTCGACATTCGTCTCTCCCGTGCTCAGACCGGCTTTGTCGTCCACGAGCTCCACGCGCCTCGTGTCGCCATCGAAATAGAGGGCGTCGTCCAATAGGACCCTCCCCCATCCCTGGGCGTTGTTGGGCCACGTGTTCTCGCTCTTGCTGTCGGACCACGAGCCAGTCATCTGTTGCGCGCTCGCGGCGAGGACGGCCTTCATCAGAGCCCCGGAGGGATTGAACCCGTCCGCGGCGTTCTTCGTCCCGGTCGGCCACCACCCCTCCTTGAAGTACTGTCGGGTCATGGCCGCGAGGGACGCATGGTCAGGAGCAGAGTAGCTTGTGCCGCCCCAGGAGCCCTCCCAGGCCGTGGTCGTGTCATCTCTCGGATTCCCGGTCGACATCGAGGACACGCCTTCCCCGACCGCCACGACGGTCGGCTTCCTCCTTCCGTCTGACGTGGGTCCGCGGCTGCTGTAACCAGCCACGCTGTTCTGGCTCGGTGACGTCTCTCCGGACCCGGAGGAAAGGACGTTCTTGGCGGTGGCGGGGCTGACCACGTCGTACTTGAACCACCCCGGATCCGGCCCTCCGTTCCCGTTCGAGTAGATTATGAGCATGTCCGGGTGGTCCCACATGAACTCGTCCAGCATCCGCGCTCCCTGGGTGTAGGCTGTCGTCACGGACCCCCACGAGTTGGAGTGCACCCTCGCATCGGCGTCGTAGGCGGGGCCGAACAGGTCGTCGTAGTCCGATGGCACCCACTTCAGGATGTCCTGCCAGTATCCCCCCCGCCTTTCCACGTTTCCTATGTCCTGGAAGAATATCTTGGCGCCCTTGGCGCCTCCGTCGTTGCTGCTTGAAGCAATTGAATCGTCATTACCGCCGAACGTTCCCGTCACCATGGTCCCGTGACCCGATGTAGCCCATCCAGCCCCGAGGTCCCAGCGGTGGGGGCTGTCCTTCCACGCCCACTCGTCGCCAGCACCGCCGAACACCCAGTACCGCACGAGCTTCCTTCGCGTCATGTCGGTGACGTTGTAGACGTCGCCATTCTGGATCGTCGTCGCGTCTTCGCGGAAGAAGTTGTGGTCGAAGTCAATCCCCGTGTCGGAGAACCCGACGAGCTGATCCTCGCCGGTTATCCCCATGTCCCATACACGCCTGTCCCCGTTGACGTTCGTCTGCATTATCCACTGCATCCTGCTGTTGAGAATCTGCGGCGGCTCGCGCGGCTGGATGAAGTTGACATCGACCAGGTTGGCGACCTTGACGAGCTGGTCGTAGGTGATGCGAGCGTCCACTCTCCCGAAGTCCTTGCCTTCGTAGGTGAAGATGACTCTATGCTCTGGGAGCACTTCCAGAACGGCGTTGACGCCCTCAGGACGGAACGTGATTATCTCTGCCTCCACCGTCCCCGCCTCGGAAACGAGTTCAGGCGCTATCTTGTACGCGGGCTGGAAGAGCCCCATCCACTGAACCGCCTGAAGCTTCTCCAGGCTTGCCCGCAGTCCAGGATTAATCCTCACGAGAAAGGCATTCGAAGGAACGTAGTCCAGGATCTCTGCGCCCGCTCGAGTCAGGGACTCCTTCCACTCCTCCTTGACGGGGCCGCGGAACTGGACGATGTAATAGCCCTCGCCTCCAGCGGGATGGTCCGATACTCTGAGAGCGGCGGGAATCTGCGGCTCTCCATTCCTCGTGTCGAAGGTCAATGCATTGATCCCTAGATAGTGCGGATCCCCCACCTGCGCGTCGTTGACGTTCCCCTCCGTCGAGGCGACGTCAACAGGACCGATTGTCAGAATGAACGCAAGACTTAGCAATACTGCGATGACGCTTCTGCTCGTCATGGGGATACCTTTGCTGTTACCCAAGCCACCTATAAGAGATTGCTCAGATGTCGACAGGCCAGGTGGTGTCGGCGCCCCCGACCCAGTAGGCCTCTCCTGGCGTGAGGACGTGTGAGTCGGCAAGCTCCTGCAGGTAGTAGGGTGCAACTGCGGCGTATCCTTCGACCTTTGTCACCCCGTACATCGCCTTCAGGTCGCCGACGGTCATCGTGTCCGTGAGCGAGGGATAGCCCACAAGCGTCCACGGCGACACGAGCTGGATGTCCACACGGGTCTGCACATAGCCCGCGACGACGAGATCATCCGCCTGGGGCACATCCACCCAGTAACCTCTGTCCGGTGATAACGTCGTGAGCTTACCAGCGTAGGGCTTGAAGCTCATGTAGCTGTCCCAACCGCCTGCGACTGGGTCGAAGCTCCAGACCTTGTAGTGGGAATCGATTGTCTGGAAGACCGTTCCAATATACAGGTCTGATGGTGTGATTGGGATGGAGATCAGATTCACGCCCGCGGACAACGGCCTCACGAACTTCGCAGACTGCTGCTGTGATATCTTCGAATCTCCGCCCGTGCCGTTGGAGTATATCGCGTAGTAGATGGAACCGCCGAGACCGGCGCCGACGTGGATGTATGTGGTAGTCAGACTCGGCACTGTCGTGAGGAACGCGTAGCTCGCCGCGGTCGGGTCGAAGACCGGTCCGTAGTATATCGAGTAGTGATTCACGTCTGGCGGGTCATCCGGTGAGACCGTCCAGGTCAGCGTCACATCCTCGTAGCTACTCCCGCTCAGCTGCGCCGTGAAGTCGGTCGGCGGCGAGACGACCTTGCCGAGAACCTCGAAGCACCTCGATTCCCACGGACCCCAGTTGCCGGCATCATCCTGTCCGTGTACGTACACGCAGTGGGTTCCTGGAGGCCAATCGGGCGAACCAGACCAAGTCGCATCCTCGGTGGCAGTATCGAAGACGTCCACTGGACTCATCGGCACACCGCTTCCGTTCGCCCCAGTCGCGTCGATGTAGAACTCCGCCGCCTGTATCGTCGAGTTCCCGAAGTTCGTGTCATCCACCGTCGCAGTGAACGTCACGCCTGTGAACCTTTCAACCGGGTTAGGGGCAGGGACGATGCTTCCGGGAATGGTTATCGGACCCTGATCATCCCCCCCAGCCCTCTGTATAGTAAACGTATCGTCAGAGACATCCGACCCGTTGAGCATCGGGTAGGGGACACCGTCGTCCTGAACGACGACCTTCACGCGATAGCGAATGCCGTTCGAGAGACCGCTGACATCCCACGAGTAGGTCGTATCACCAGGTGCCGGGTCCGGGGATATCCTTGTCCAGGACTGCCCGTCGTCGGGACTGTAGAAGAGGGCCTGACTGTTGACGCCTATCGAATAGAACTGCCTGCTCCAGTCAATCGGAATAGTGTTCCCGCCGAAGACCTCTCCTCCGTTGGGTGAGATAACCTGGACATCGGGATGGTCGTGGCCTATCAGCCACACGATCGTCATGTTTATTATCGAACCCCTTTCCACGTCATTGACATCGTAGAACTCGATTGCGATGACCTCGAAGAAGTAGCCGACCAATCTCGAATACTCGCCTCCCCAGACCTTTCCAGGTCCCGCCGTTCCGTTCGGAGCTGAGGAGACCCATTTCAGTCCCACTTCCTTGCCGTTGCCCACGCCTCCGTAGTCCTTCCAGACGGACGAGGAGAGTCCTCCGTAGCTCTGCGAGATGATTTCATCTCCCGCTGCTCCCCTCCTGTGCTGGAAATATGGCACCCTGTCGATACCGACGTACCCGTTGCTTATCGGATCTCCGATTATTCCTTCAAGATCGGTAAAGGTCATAGGATCCTCGTTCCAGTCCGCCTTGAGCGTCGAGTTCACCCACTGACCGGTTGCCAAAGTCGCAAACTCCGACGTCGAGTCCTTTGCGAAGGCCCAGGCGACATCGTGAGAGGAGATCAAGAACCGCCCACCCTCGTCCAGATAGTTGGTGATTAGGTCCATCTCCTCCTGCTCAAAGGGCGGGTACTCGTCCAGTCCGGTCTGCCATATGACGACCTTGTATCCCTGCAACGTTGACAGTATCGGGATTCCGCTTCGTTCTACATACCACTCGTTGAAGGACCAACCGAACATCTCGAAGGCGTTCCTGTATCTGTAGACCCATTCTAGCGGGAACGTGTCATCACCTATGATGAGAAGCAGCTCACCCTTCTCCGTCGTTATGAAGCTGTAGTGCTGCCCTCCATTATCATCCAGTGTAGTGTGTCCGAATCTATCCGTCGATTCCACGTCGAAGTAATACCTGGTGCCCGTCTGCAGTCCGATGACGTCAACCGAATGCGAGACGAAGTATCCCGCTGGCTGCTTGTCCGCCGTGTCGGTCAGAGACATAGGATTCGTGCCGTAGTAGACCTTGGAAGTGGCCGATTCATCCGTATTCCACACTATCGTGGAGGCCGCGTTCGTTATCCTGGTTGCCCTCGCGTCCGTAATCATCGGCGGCGCACCGTCTATTACTGCCGTCTCCTGGACGGTCCTCAGCGGAGGCGTGAGGTCCTCATACTCGACGGTGACGGTGTCGTCCTCAGTGACTTGCAGGACACCGTCCTCGGCGGTAGCACCGTACGCTGTATCGATCGTGCCCTCGAAAACGCCAGTTCCAATCTCGGTCAGGGTGACGTTCTCACCGCCAGTCTCGGTGTCGCTCGTTATGTGGGCAATGAGCGGTGACGAGGCATCCGAGTCCTCCACCCTCATGCTTATCGTGTCGGAGTCTCCATAGACCTTCCTGTCGAGGAAGAGCTGTCCGTACCCCGGGTCAACCGGACCCACTATGGAAAGGGCGAAGGGCTGAGGACCTGATGGAACGTTTGTCCCCGTGACCTTGACCTTCCAGAAGCCAAGATCCGGAGTCAGCTCCAGAACACCCTCCAGAGGATTGTCGGTATCGTAGGAGCCATGTAAGGGTCTTGACTCGATGAGTTCAGAGGCTACATCCTTGCCCTCCCAGAAGACGTTTCCCTTGTAGACGAACCCAGTCGGTGAGGTGACCGTCAGATCCAGATTGTTGACCAGCGCCCTAGTTGTCGGAACCGATCCAGGATAGTCACTGTACGCCATGATCACTTTGAATGGGATGGCGCTGTCCGAGACGTAGTAGGAGTATTCCACGCTCTCCCCGGTCATTAGTCCAGCCCTGTAATCGACGATGCGAAGCCCACTGGCTTCGCCTGTGAAATACAATGCATTGTCCAGTATCACTCTTCCCCAGCCCTGGGAGTGGTTTGGCCACGTGCCTTCGGACCTCCTGTCCACGTTCCCACCCTGCATCTGTTTGCCAGCCGCGACGAGCGTCGACTTGAGCAGAGCCGCGCTGGGAGCGAATCCGTGCTGGAGAACGGGATTGCCGGTCGGATACCACCCCTCTGTGAAATATTGGCGGGTCAATGCTGCAAGGCCCGAGACCGCGGGACCCGAATAGCTTGTACCTCCCCACCACACCTGATCCGTTATGCCCGAGTTGTCCCAGTTGTCCCCGCTGGAGAAGGAAGATATTCCTGATCCCTGTGCCATGACAGTTGGCGTGCGTCTTCCATCGTCTGTGGGCCCTGCGGCGCTCAAGGGGTGCACCGTGTCCTGGACCATAGGACGATTGTGCCAACCCGCGGCTACGCAGCTCTTGGCTGTTGCAGGACTGCCAGGACCTTCCGTTCCTCCGTTGCCTGTCGAAAAGACAACTAGCATCTCAGGATATTCCCACATGAACCTGTCGACCATCATCGCCTCAAGGTCATAGTCGCTGTTCTCGGCACCCCAGCTGTTGCTGTGGATTCTCGCGCTGTCATTATATGGATCCCAGAAGAGGTCGTGATAGTCGTCTGGAATGTAGCGTAGAGAGTCATCCCATCTGAAGAAATTCTGAGGGTTCCTGTACACGGTGCCTATGTCCTGCAAGTAGATCTTTGCTTCCTTTGCCATTCCATCATTCTGGCTGAGATCTCCAAGTGGATCATCGTTTCCAGCCAATGTCCCCGAAACCATCGTTCCATGGCCTGATGTGTCATTCCCTGCACCTCCAGCCGTGGTGTCCTTCCAAGCCCAGGGATCCGTCATTGGGTCTACGCCATACCACTCGCTCATGACCCGGTATCTTACCACCTTTCTCCTTCCCATATCTGTCACGTTGTAGATGTCACCTGTCTGAATCACTCCCGGGCTCTCTCTGAAGAAATTATGATCGAAATCCAGTCCGGTGTCTGCGACAGCTATGAGCTGCCCCTCACCGCGAATTCCCTCGTCCCAGATCCTCCGATCGTTAGGATTGTCTGTCTGCATGACCCATTGCATCACTTCGTTTGTGGGCCTCATCTCGTAGATGGGCTCCAAGTACTGCACAGTGTTCAGCTTGGCAAGGCGCGGTATGACGTTAGCATCAATCCTGGCCTTGACGACACCGAAGTCCTCGTTCTCGAAATATGAGATTATCTCGTCCTTGCGCAGTGAACTTATCACTTGGCCGAGACCTTCACCTTTGAACGTGACTATTTTCACAGAGACATAGCCATCCGCGTCCAGCAGGACTGGCCTGATCTTGTATGCCGGATGGTAGATACCCAACCACTGGACTTCCCTCAAGTCCTCTACTGGACTCAGCAGACCGCCATCGAGCTGAACAATGAACGCATTGTTTGGGATGTAGTTGAGGACTCTCCCGCCAAGCCGCTCAATGTCCTGCTTCCACCCTTCCTTCACCGGTCCGTGGAACTGCACGAGGTAGTGACCATCCACATCGCTCCGATATGCCTCTAGCTTGAGGTTAGCGGATATCTCCGGCTCTCCCACGCTCGTGTCGATGACCATACCGTTCACGTGGATCTCGTGCAGGTCATACGGCATGTCCACGACCATTCCTTGTGACCGAATCAGGCCGTTCTGCCCGGTCGTCGTCCTTGCGAGGACAAACGAGTCGTAGACCTCCAGTATCTCGATGCCCGACTCCATCAAAGCGTCGAGGTCGTTCTCGCTGTCGAAATACACAAATGCCGTTTCCGCGGCAACCGGCTCCTGAGGCGCGCCAAATCCGACGATGTACGTCGCGGGCACTGCCATCAGAAGTCCCACCGCGATTACCAAAATCCTGGTGAAGGATTCCCCTTTTGATAACTCCATTTCGAAGCCTCCTCTCTATCTATCAGCCTAAATTCATCATGGTGCTGCCCACACCACCGTGCTGATTGAAGCTATTATGCAAAGGCTATAAAAAGTTTCCGTAGCTGGCTGGCCGCCAAAAATCGAACCGCTTATTCGCTGATGACCCTCGTTGCCTGGAACACGCCGTCCCCGAAAAGGAGCGTGTAGTAGTTCGGACTGTGGTTCGTGCCCCTCATCTTCACGCATCTAATGCGTCTCTGGACGTTGACCTCGTCCACGTTCTCCATTTTCACATGGATGATGCCGTCCGCCACGAAGTCCTCCCCGTACCTGCCGAACGCCTTCTCGCCGACGGCCATCTCGCTGATTATCAAGCTCGTCGTGTCCAGGTCCCTGAGCCACTCGAAGAGCTGGAAAAGCTCCTCCCTAGGATATTCGAACCGTGCGAGGGTCTCCAGAATGGAGAGCGAGTCGAGACAGAAGAGTTTGAAATCGGTGTTCTTTTTCAGATTGGAGGCGTACATCTTGAAGATCTCCACCCACGTCTGGTCCTTGAGGGTCTCAAGGTTCTTCCTGATCAGACTCAGGTCGACTATGCTGAGCTTGTCCTCGACGTTCTGCGGGTCCATGCCCATCCCTCTCATCTGCTTGAGCAAGCTGTCCCTTCCCTGCTCGAGTGAGAGATAGGCTGCGGGCCTGTCCTCCTTCAGCGCATTGTTGTACAACATGCTGAAGGCCAAGCTGGATTTCATCGTGCCTGGTTCTCCACACATGAGAACGATGTGGCCTTCCGGTATACCGCCGTCCAGCTTCTCATCGAAGCCAGAGACATAGCTCTTGATCCTTCCATCCTCTTGCATCGGCGTTTGTTGAAAGCCACTAGAGTCGGTATTAAGGTTTTCTTCTGAATATCAATAATCGTAATATCAAACTGCCCAGTCAAAAAATAAAAAGGGGGAGTTATCGCGACGTGTGAATGAACAAGGAGACGCCGGCCCGTCGGGGAGACAGCAAGTCTGATTTATAGAGGTTTTTGAACTGACTTTGTTACCACTACGGAGGTCGATGCAAGCGAGCAAAAGGCTTATTTGTTACCAAGTATGTTACCGGGTCGGTGAGCAGTTGTTTTTCCCCGAGAAGACGTTGAAGAATCTGATCATCTCGTATGTCAAGCAGGAGGAGAGATCGATTAGCGGTCTGGCGAGGCGGCTCAACAAGGACGGTCACTCGATTCACCGTCTTTTCCTGACAGGTTACTTGCGGGCGATGGCGGACATGGGCGTCGTCAGGGAGAAGCAGATACCCCCTTCGAAGGTGTACGCGACGTCCGCGAACCGGGAGAAGAACATCTATGAGATGATTGGGGATAAGTGCAAGTTGGCCGATATCTCTGATCGTGAGAGGCCAACTCTAGCGGTATCCGTGCTGGAGGAGCTTTTCCGGAGACCGGTCTTCCTCCAGGAGCTGAGGGAGTGCGGCTTTGACGAGGTCAGCGCGATGAGCGTCAAGGGGGAGGAGAGGTCCGAGGCCAGGAAGCTCCTTCTGAGGAGTGGGATAGAGATACCTGGAAACGATCCCGCCTACATCGCTGACGCGAGCTTCGAGGAACCGTCCACTCAGATCCTCAGGGACCTGGTTCTGGACAGGTTCGGTGCGCATCACCTCAAGGTCGAGACGAAACAGACGAAGTTGCCGGACGTAAGCTAGGCCGCCAAGGTGGACGCTCAGACTCGATGCCAGTTGTCCTAAGGCCGTCTCGGTCCCGCGACCCCGCGAGCGCCGGTAGTTCGTGGTGAGGCTGCTCACTTCCGTGCCTGACCCGATACCCACGATCAAGGTGATAGTTTCGATCCTCCGATCGACTTCTCACCGCCTCCTGCCCCGCAGGACAGGACCTCATAGTTGGCCAGAGGGTCAACATCAAGCTGGTGACGCCGCCCTCGACTGTCACCCCCGCTAACGACGGTTTCGGTGTATAAGAGGACGCCGAGCCCTCCGGTCAAGCCTAGCAAGCGTTCAAAGTTCTCGTAGGTATAAATACTTTGACAGCGGGACGCAGGAACGGTCAAGCGAGCGGTTCCGTCATGACCTCTCGATGAGCTCTATGAGGACGTCGTTAGGATCCTCGAAGAAGGCAATCCTCGGCCCGCCAGGATTGAGGCGGAAGGGCTCGTCCGTCACGTTCCCGCCGGATTCCTTGACCTTCTGAAGGACGCCGTCCATATCGTCCGTCTCCAGGGCGATGTGGTCGAAGACCCTGTCCTCGTACTCCGCCTGAGAGTAGCTCTCCTGCCGGTTGTAGTGCGTGAGCTCCAGCT
>JAGMCJ010000156.1 GCA_023129265.1 Thermoplasmata archaeon
CGGTATCCTTCTTTACGGACCGCCTGGCTGTGGCAAAACCCTGCTGGCGAAAGCCGTCGCGAACGAATCCAAGGCCAACTTCATATCAATCAAAGGTCCAGAAGTCATGTCGAAGTGGGTGGGAGAGAGCGAGAAGGCGGTCAGGCAGATATTCAAGAAGGCGAAGCAGGTCGCCCCCGCGATAGTCTTCCTCGATGAGATCGATGCGATTGCCCCGCGAAGAGGAGCCTCCATGGGCGATTCGGGCGTGACGGAGAGACTCGTCAATCAGCTGCTCACATCGATAGACGGTCTGGAGTCTCTTGAAGGTGTCGTCATCGTCGCGGCAACGAACAGACCTGACATCGTGGACCCGGCACTGCTTCGGGCGGGGAGGTTCGGAAAACTCGTCCTCATCCCTGTTCCGGACAGAGACGCGCGGCTCGAGATTTTCAAGGTCCACGCGCGGGAAATGCCGCTGAAGGACGTGAATCTAGAGGAACTGGCCGATCGAACGGAGAGCTTCTCCGGAGCTGACATAGAGTCCCTGTGCCAAGAGGCGGGACTGAACGCCCTGAGGAAAGACCCAGACGCATCGGAAGTGACGATGGAGGAGTTCGAGGAGGCCCTGATGCACGTGCGTCCTTCGGTCGACAAGGAGACCATGGAGTTCTACAAGCTGATAGGAGAGGTTCTCGAAAAGGGGATTATGACGAAGAAGGAAAGGCAGGACGTTCAGTCGATGTACCGCTAGCTGTTTTCCGATGTTGGCCATCCTCTAATGCTAAATAGGAGAATGTCGATATAGGACAGGCTTAGGCCCAAGGAGGTGTGGGATGAAGAGATTTGCAACAGAGCTGAGGGGAAAGACCGTTATGACGAACGATGGCCAGATCCTTGGCATGATAGAGAATTTCATTGTCGATACCAAGACGGGAAAGTTGCACGATGTTCTAGTGATTCCAGCTGAGGAGATTGAGACTCGCCTCTTCAAGACGGATCCGCAGGGGAGAATCATACTGCCCTTTACCGGCATGAAGGCTATCAAAGATGTCGTTGTGATGGACGTCGAATAGCTATTCTGACCGTCGGAGGATTGCTTCCACCACTTCTTTTTTGTCCTCAGCCTGAACTCTCAGTATCGCCTCTATCGTAGCGGCGACTGACCAGCTCTCGATGATTAGTTCCGGTGATTTCTGGAAGGTCCATTCCACCGAGCCCACTCTCATCCTATTTCAGCGTCTCCTTGACTTTCGTGGTAAGGTCAGAGATCTCCATTCCGGTCAGTGCCTTAATGAGCGCAGGCGCCTGAGCGGCTATGTCGACCACGCTGCCAACGAGATCCGAAGGACCTCTGCTGCCCATGATTATGAGCTTCTCAGTGTTCTCCAGAGGTCTGGCCGCCTCAGCGACGATTTCAGGCAGCTTCTCCACTATCAGCTCCGTGACGGCAGCTCGCCCGTACTGTTCCCAAGCCTGAGCCTTCTTGGCCATCGCCTCCGCCTGGGCGAGTCCCTTTGCGCGTATGGCATATGCTTCGGCCTCGCCTTTTAGCCTGATTATGTCTGCCTCGGCTGTTCCCTCTTGGCGGATCTTCTCTGCCTGTCCGAGCGCGACCTTGGAGAGCCTCTCCTTCTCGCCCTCCGCGATGAGTATGAGCTTCTGCTTCTCACCCTCGGACGTGATTATGGCCTTCCTCTTCTCGCCGTCGGCCTCTGCTGCCATTGCGTCTGCATGGGCCCTTGCGGGAACCACTTGCTCGGCAGTCTGCTCCTGTTCCCTTCTCCGGACCTCCTGCTGCATGACCTCGACCTGCTTCTCCTTGTCCTTGATGTCGATTATCCTCTGCTCCACGATGAGCTCCTGCCTTCTGGTGGCGTCCTGTATCGAGAACGATATCTCTCTGTTGGCTCTCTCCCTCTCGACCTCCGCCTCCGCCTTCTGGCGGATGATGTCCCTGTCCCTGTGGTAGATCGCAACCTTGGCTTCCGCACCGGCATTCGCCTGCTCACCCTCCATCGCTGCCTTGGCCTCCTGGATGGTCGCCTCCCTGTTCGCATTGGCCTTGCCTATCCGCGCATCTCTCTTGACCTCTTCCGTCTTCTTCACACCGAGCGCGTCAAGGTAGCCGTGCTCATCCTCGAGATCCCTGATGACGAAGGAGCGGATGTCGATTCCCATGTTCTTCAGATCCGCGGCAGCCATGGTCTGAATCTGGCTCGATATCGCGTCTCTGTCACTGTTGATAAGTTCCACAGTGAGAGTCGCACAGACACCTCTGACATGCCCCTCGAGTGTCTTCGTGGCTATCTCGTTAATCTCCGAGTCTGACTTGTGCAGAAGATGCTCAGCGGCTGTGTCCATGGTTGCTGGATCGCTCGAAACCTTGATCTGTGCAACTGTCTTGATGTTGACCTTTGCACCGCTCCGTGCAACGTCTGTCACAATGTCGTTCACGTTGACATCGAGGGTTCGGACATCGAGCGGAAGGAGCTCATAGGACTCAATGATGGGCACTATGAATTTCGCCCCGCCCGAAATCACCTGGTATCCCTTCTTGCCAACCTGCTTCCTCCCATACACGACCATGGCCCTGTCTGGCGGGACCTTCTTGTATCTCCAAGAATATAGAAGGATGGGTGCGAAGATTCCCGCTATTATGGCCAGTGTCGCTATCAGTATTACTACATCTCCATTCATCTACATACCTCCCCGTTTCATTACCTCTTGACTCTTACGCTGTGACCAACTACCGCCTCGATTGTCACGGTGGTATCCGTGGGAATGGCCTCTTCGGCAATGGCGGGCAACAGTGTCCGGCCTCTCTCCGTTGTCACCACAACGACCTGACCAGTTCTTCCGGGTTTGATCGCCACCGAGACGATCCCCTGCTCTCCCACAAGGTCCCTTGGATGCACGACGGTCGATGTCTGAGTTCCCACGAAGACCTTCACGACGACGACGTACATTATGCCCGCTGTCAACACGCTCACCAGCATCGCTATGAACGGGATGGCGTACATGTTGACGCCCACCTGCTCGAGCACCGCGCCGACACCTCCGAACGTCGTTCCAAATGCGAGCACGATTGGAAGGCTCAGCGGACTGATTCCCACTCCCGTGAAGTCGCCGTACCCCACATCAGCCTCGAGCCCTCCAAGGTCAAGGTCAGGGCCTTCGACATCAAAGCCCCCGCCAGCATCGAAGTCCCCTCCCGTGAACCCGCCCATTGCCACAGTCACGATAAGTAGCACCGCGCATATTATTGCTATCAACAGATAGATGCTTATGCCTATCACGAAACCACCTCATCACTCCAGAAAGTCCTCCAATCTCTTACCTGTCTCTTTCCAATCGGTCAGCGTCTTCTTCCGCGCCTCCTTCTTTGGGAGCTTCAAGGTTTCATATTCGTGTTCCTCTGACGCCTCTTCGCCCTCAGTGCTATCCATTCCTCCTGAGCCACCGTGAAGTCTTAATCCACAATGGCTACAGTAGGTGTCGGAACCCGTAATCGGATATCCGCAGTAGTGACAGAACCTCCGCTTGAGCCTCGCTCTCTTCTTGGCCTTCTTGGTCGCCTTCTTCTTCGGTTC
>JAGMCJ010000157.1 GCA_023129265.1 Thermoplasmata archaeon
GTGGATTAGAGAAACTAAGTTATACCACGTTCCATTTTCGGACACAGGGGAGGAAATGAAAGTCGAAGACATCAAGAAGATATGCGTTCTTGGAGCTGGGACCATGGGAGCTGGCATCGCTCAGCTCTGCTCGGTGGCCGGCTACCAGGTCACGATGCGCGATATCGAACAGAAGTTCGTGGACGGCGGGTTCGCTCGAATCAGCGGTCCACTGGGGAAGAGGGTGGCAAAGGGCAAGATGACGCAGGAGGACGTCGACAAGATAATCGGCAACATCGAGGGCACGACGGATGTCGCTCAGGCGGTCAAGGATGCGGACGTCGTCATCGAGGCCATCTTCGAGAACATGGAGATCAAGAAGGACCTCTTCAAGGAGATTGACGATATCGTCCCGGACCACGTGATATTCGCGTCCAACACGTCCTCGCTGAGCATCACTGAGCTCGCTTCGGCGACCAAGCGGCCGGATAGGTTCGTGGGCATGCACTTCTTCAACCCTGCACCGGTGATGAAGCTGATCGAGCTCATCCGCGGCTCCGAGACGTCGGACGAGACGCTGGAGACGATCAGGGGACTGAGCGTCAAGCTCGGGAAGGAGCCCATCGAGGTGAAGGAGACGCCCGGTTTCGTCGTGAACCGCCTGCTCGTGCCCATGCTCAACGAGGCGTTCAACCTGCTGGACGAGGGCGCGGCCTCGCCGGAGGACATAGACAAGGCAATGAAGTTCGGCGCGGGATGGCCCATGGGCCCGCTGGAGCTGGCGGACTACACTGGCATCGACATAGGGCTCGACGTGATGGAGGTGCTCTTCCGCGAGACGGGAGACCCGAAGTTCCGACCCGCCCCGCTGCTGCGCAAGTACGTGCGCGCGGGCCGCCTGGGACGCAAGACGAAGAAGGGCGTCTACGACTACGAGTAGGTGAGAGCATGGCTTTCGTCAAGAGAAGAAGGGAGAAGGACATCGGCTGGATAACGGTCGACAGGCCGGACGCGCTGAACGCGCTGAACTCGAAGGTGCTCAAGGAGCTGAAGGCTGCTGCGGACAAGATGGCTGCTGACGAGAAGGTCAGCGTCGTCATCGTCACGGGCTCCGGCGAAAAGGCCTTCGTGGCGGGCGCTGACATCAAGGAGATGCTGGGGAAGACGCCCCTCGAGATGAGGAGCTTCACCATGCTCGGACACGAGGCCATGAACGCCATCGCGAAGATGGAGAAGCCGGTCATCGCCGCAGTCAACGGATATGCCCTCGGCGGCGGGCTGGAGCTCGCTCTTGCGTGCGACATCAGGATAGCGTCTGAGAACGCGATGCTCGGCGTCCCAGAGGTCAAGTTAGGCATATTCCCTGGCTTTGGCGGGACTCAGAGACTCACCAATGTTGTGGGCAAGGGCTGGGCCGCGGAGATGGTCTTCACCGGCAGGATGGTCACGTCCGAGGAAGCCCTGTCAATGGGACTCGTGAACAAGGTCGTCCCGCTCAAGGACCTGAAGAAGGAAGTGAAGGGTCTCGCTGGGATGATAGCCAAGAATGGGCCCATAGGCGTTAGGCTCGCGAAGTCCGCAATCAACATGGCCCTTGAGGGCAGCCTCACTGATGGACTTGCCTACGAGCGGGAACTCGTTTCTCTGGCGTTCTCGACCGAGGACAAGGAAGAAGGGATGAAGGCGTTCCTCGAGAAAAGGAAAGCGAACTTCAAGGGCAAGTAGTCAGACTATCAGGTACCCGCCGTTGACATGGATCGTCTCGCCGACGATGTAGTCGGCATCTTCTGAACATAGAAAGGAGACAGCGCCCGCTATGTCCTCTGGTCTGCCCAATCTTCCCGCAGGAATGCCGCCGAACTTCTCTTTCCTCTGCTCTTTGGTGTAGCCCCTCAGGATGGCAGTGTCGGTCGCTCCAGGAGCCACGGCGTTGACCCTTATGCCATGCCGCGCAACTTCGAGGGCGAGGGACTTGGTGAAACCTATGACGCCCGCCTTCGTGGCCCCGTAGTGTGCGCCCTGCGTCGAGCCGCTGAAGCCGAGCATGGAAGAGATGTTCACTATCCGCCCCCAGTGCGCCTTCTTCATCTTCGGCACGGCGTACTTGCAGCAGTAGTACATGCTGTCCAGATTCGTGCCAATGACATACTTCCAGTCCTCGTCCGTGAGCTCTTCGAACGCCTTCCTGGGATAGACACCAGCGTTGTTCACGAGAACGAGCGGCGGGCCCAGCTCCACGTCCGAAACCGCGAACATTTCCTGTACGTCGCTCTCCTTGGAGACGTCGGCGCCCACTACCAGACCTCTCTGTCCGGTCTTTTCGACCTCGGACAACGTCCCTTTCGCCTTCTTCTGGTTCTTCAGGTAGTTGATCGCGACGTCGAACCCGTCCTTCGCCAGTCGAATGGCGCAGGCGCGTCCGATTCCCCGCGAAGCCCCTGTGACAAGCGCGACTCTGCTCAAGACGTCACGGCTCCTTCATGAACTCGATGAACTCCTCCAGGATCCTCTGCTCCAGAGTGTAGTTCTCCCGCACCTCCTCGCCTATCGTGGAGGACGGCTCGGGACCGTAGTCGTGCCCAGGCCACACCTCCATGTCCTCCGGAAGCGCCTTGATCCTGTTGAGGCTGTCGTACATCTCCACGGGATCGCCGCCCGCCAAGTCTGTCCGCCCGCACTCTCGGACGAAGAGGGTGTCACCGGTCATGATCTTGCCGTCCACGATGACACATATCCCATCGGGCGTGTGACCAGGCGTGTGCATTATCTCGATCGTGAGCCTGCCCAGCTTCATCTTCTGACCGTCCTCTGCCGCGAGGTCGATCCTCACCCGCGACGATTCGTGCGCGACGACCTTCGCCCCCGTCTTTTTCGTCAGGTAGTCCGTTCCGAGAGTGTGATCGGGATGAGAATGGGTCAGGAAAACATAGACGAGCCTGAGCCCCTTCTTCTTCAGATGACGGATGATGGTCCTCTGGTTCCCGGAAGGGTCCACCACAGCCGCCAAGCCAGAGCCTTCGTCACCGATGAGATACGAGAAGTTGTCCCCCCGCTTGCGGATCTGCTCGAATATCATCCGACTCGGGAAGGTGAGGCGACCTTATCTGTTTTTCCTACCTGATCCGTTCCAGGCTGAAGGCGCCTATGATGAGGCCGCGGTCCGTCCGCTTGTACGCCACCCAATCGCGCGTCTGGACATCGCACACGCCCTGGACTGACAGGAACGTCTTCGTGTCCTCCTCCTTGAACATTATCGCCCCGTCCATCTGATGCTCGATCGTCTCTATCTCCCTCGGGTCATGCATCCCCTTCTCGAGGGCGAAGGCCCCCACGAAGCGGGTCTTGCGCAGGTCGTTGACCATCCTCTGGATGAAGTCGTACACCTCGTTCGGTTCCGAGTGCGATACGCTCGGCGACAGGCTGAGGTACGCGATCCTGAAGTACTCGTGCTCTTCCCCGAGGACCGTCTCGATCTCGTGCAGACCCTCGAGTATGTTGCCTAGGTCCGCCGCCCCGTTGACCTTGTACACGCGCTTCTCCTGATCGAACCCAATCGAATCTGGCGGGACCTGGGAGGTCGCGTCGATCCACTTGACGAGGCCGATGCGCTCGTACTCGACGAACTCCACGAGGATCGGGCCCATGTCCTTGGAGATCTCCTGCGGCGGCTTGGACGTCGTGACAATCACGGCGGGGATGCCTTTCCTCAGACCCTCCGCTATGAAGTTGAGTATGGCGACCTCCTTC
Source organism: Thermoplasmata archaeon (assembly GCA_023129265.1). GTDB lineage: Archaea > Thermoplasmatota > Thermoplasmata > RBG-16-68-12 > JAGMCJ01 > JAGMCJ01. Next base: position 3,727 of record JAGMCJ010000157.1, read on the forward strand.
CCGAGGAAGGACGGCCCGATGAAAAGGACGTTTGAATTGAACGGAATGCCCCCGTACATGAGGTCGTCGAGCTTCGTGATGCCCGTCCTGACCTTCTCCACCTTCTTCTCCTCGATGACCTCTTCCTCCATGTCGGAGATATCCTCCCTGAGCTTCTGCTGGAGCGCTTTCTCCCGCATCTCGAGCTCCTTCTCCCTCTGGTAGGTCAGGTTCTTGAACTCCCGCTCCTTGGCGCGGAGCCTCTCCTCGCGTACGCGAAGCGATTTCTCCCTCTCCCCGTGGTCCGACCCACCGGCCGCGGCGCTCTGCGCCTCGAGCGCCATGAGCTTCATCCTGGCCTCCTTCTCCTCGAGCGCCTTCTC
>JAGMCJ010000158.1 GCA_023129265.1 Thermoplasmata archaeon
GCTCTTGACAGCTCCTTGTCGTAGCTCTCCAGGTGGGCCTCCCTTGCCAGAAGGGCCTTCTCCTTTCGGTCGACCAGCGCTTGGCGGGAGTTGAGCTCCTTCCCCAGGGTCGTCATCTTGTCGCTGTTCGCGCGTATTATGTGGCGCTCCTGCGCGGACGTGGAGCTCGCGAGTACGTGGAGCATGGACCCGCTCAGCTGGTAGCATATGGCGCTCCCGAGGTAGCCCATCACGAGGGGGAGGTAGCTGGGCGGGAGGGCGGATACGATCATTATCATGCTGAGGAGGACCATCGGGATCGTCGACGAACCCACGCTGGTCACCTTCCTCAGACCCTTCCCCCGCCAGGTCATCGCCATGGAGATCATGGTGAGCGACAGACCCAGCAGCGACACGGGGTATATCCAAGGCAAATACTGGAACTGAAGGGCGCCGGACTCGGCCACGAGAACTGTAACCAGCCCGATGACGGGCACGACGGTCCCGAGGACGGTGAGGATGAAGTGCCCGCTCGCCCTCTCATAGGAGTAGGGCTCCCACTTGAGCATAAGGGCGGAGGCTCCGATGCCTATGCCGATCATCATCGGAAGCGTCCACAGAAGAAGGACCGCCGAAGAGAATGGCGGGTCGGCGAAGATCTCGGTGACCTCCATGAGGTACGCTAGTATGGCGTTGAACGTGAGGACCATGGCGGCCACTACGCCATAGCCGTGAGCCGCCCTTCCCAGGCGAAGCTGCAGCCTCGCGGTCTCTGCGGCCATTGCGGCCCGCTCCGCTTTCTTGCGCTTATCGCGAGTACCACTGGCCATTCACTCATCCCTAGTGATTCCCTTCAGACTATTGAATCGTGATTGGATTACTTAAGGATATACGTTTCGTAATCACTTTTGATACCGTGACGGTAACTTAATACGAGGAACCTGACTTACACATCAACACCTAGGGTGAGGCTTTGGTGAAGAAAAAAAAGCTCGAAGACAAGCTGATGGTGAAGAAGGAATCCGCCTGGAAGGGCATGAGCAAGACGATGAGGAAGAAGGTCTTCGATTACGCTGAGGGCTACAAGTCCTTCTTGGGCAAGGCGAAGACGGAGAGGAAGGCGGTCAAGGAGATCGTCTCCCTAGCGGAGGAGAACGGGTTCGTCGAGATGGACTCCGCGAAGGACGTGAAACCGGGGACCCGCCTGTACAGGGTGAACAGGAACAAGAGCGTGGCGCTCTTCGTCGTGGGAAGGAGGCCCTTGGCCGAGGGCATCAACATAGTGGCATCGCACATCGACTCCCCGAGGCTCGACCTCAAGCAGAACCCCCTCTACGAGGACGCGGACTCGGAGGTCGCGCTCTTCAAGACGCACTACTACGGCGGCGTGAGGAAGTACCAGTGGGTCAACTGCCCGCTGGCGCTGCACGGAAAAGTCATCCTGGGAAGCGGCAAGGAAGTCGAGATGACGATCGGCGAGAAGGAGGACGACCCGGTCTTCATAATACCGGACCTACTGCCCCATCTCGCACACAAGGTGCAGAACGAGAGGAAGCTGCCCGATGGCATCAGGGGAGAGGAGCTGAACATGCTAGTCGGGCACATCCCGATAGAGGACAAGAAGGTCAAGGAGAAGATCAAGCTCAGCGTCCTCAACCACCTGAACAAGGAGTACGGCATGACGGAGGAGGACTTCGTCAGCGCGGAGTTCGAGGCCGTTCCCGCGGGACAGCCGAAGGACCTCGGGTTCGACAGGGGCATGCTCGTCGCCTACGGGCAGGACGACAGGGCCTGTGCGTACAGCTCCCTGACCGCCATGGTCGACCTGAAGATACCCGCCAGGACCTGCCTCGCGTTCTTCTTCGACAAGGAGGAGATAGGCAGCGAGGGCGTCAGCGGCGTCCAGTCGAGGTTCTTCGACATCGTCCTATCCGAGCTCATGGAGAGGATGGAGCCGGGTTGCAGAGACATCGACCTGCGGAAGATGATCGCCAAGTCGAAGTCGCTCTCTGCAGACGTGGAGGTGGCCCTTCACCCGACGTTCAAGGAGGTCCACGAGGTGGCGAACGCAGCACGCCTCGGAAGGGGGATCGCGATAACGAAGTACACGGGAGCCCTCGGAAAGGCCCGCGCGAGCGACGCCAACGCCGAGTACGTGGGACAGATAAGGAACCTGTTCAACCAGAAGAGGATACCGTGGCAGGCGGCCGAGTTGGGCAAGGTCGATGAGGGCGGCGGTGGAACGGTGGCGCTGTTCCTTGCGAGGCACAACCTGGATGTCCTGGACTGCGGCCCGCCACTCCTGGCGATGCACTCGCCGATGGAGGTCTCGAGCAAGGCGGACATGTACAACTCGTACCGGGCATACCTGGCGTTCTTCCGGAGCGACCTCGGCCCGACCGCGTAACTACTTCCGACGCCTCTCGATGTAGAGGGCGGCGAGTATCAGTAAGATGGCTATGGTAACGGGGATCAGCCAGTAGAGCAACGGCAGACCCTTGTCATCGGATGATTGCGATTCGAAGTAGGTATAAGAGAGCAGCTCCCACTCGCCGACCGGGACGACGCCGCCAATGCTCCTGTCGATGCGCACGCCAGCACCGACCTCATCGGAGTAGTAGTTGTCCTCCACAAGGCCATTCGATTCCGTTCGGAGTATGTGATGCGTCTGGAACACGCCCGCTTGAACCGTTATCTCGGCGTAGTCGACACAAGAGTACGTCACAGCAACGGAGCCAGTCCAGTCCGTCGAGCTGTAGATCGGGGCGCTCCCCTCGATCTCCACGAGCATGGTCTCGTTCGATGTCCTCGCCAGCGTCACGTTCCCGCTGTCGCCCACATCGTAGGGATGCTGCCAGGTGTCCTGAACCACATCGCTCAGGGTCGTGTTCTGCAGGCTGAGGTAGAAGCTGAGGGGAACTCCAACGTCTATGAGACCCCGAAACACGAGAGTGGTCTCGGACCTGACTACCTCCAAGCTCACAACGTCCCAGTTCTCCAGCCCCACCATCGTCCAATTGCCCGAGACGTTGTGACCCTCGAAGACGCCGATGAATGTCCCGCTGCCGATAATCTCGTTCCGCAGGGTGTCGTACACTGTGGAACCGACAGATACCGTCTCGGTATCCGCAATCCTCATTTCGAGCGTTCCGTTCAGAACGAATCCCGGCGAGTAGGTCATGTCCGCGGAATACACCCAGCTGTTTCCTTCTTCGTAGCTCGGCAATGCAACCTGTCCCGCCGCGAATCCAGCTAATCCGGAAAGAACGACCATCACCGCCAAAGCAAACACCAAACACACTCTCATGAAACCACGCTCCAAATCGGCCTATGTCTTGGCCTTCTCCTTCACCGTTCCTTTGAGGAGGCCCTCATTCTCGGAGGGAACCTCCGTTTCCGTGTCCTCCACCGTTGGATGTCCCAGCTCGACAAGGTCCCTTCTGATGAGAGCGAACTCCTTTTCATCCAGGGCGTCTGGGTCCAAGGGCACTATCAGGATGGAATCCTCCATCGCCATCCTCTCGTTGAGGTCGTGAAGAAGCGTCAGAGACGACTGGAAGTCGTTGTGGGAGATGATGTACTCCAGGCCGTCGAGAAGCACAACGGTCTTCTCACCAGTGGAAATGAAATGCTCGACGGCGATCGATATGCCTTCCAACGGCCAAGGCCTTATCGCGTCCTTCTCGGGGGAGACCCTGCTGAGCCAAAGGACTGGGGTCTTCTCCAGACCGAATTCATCCCTTACCCTCTGGGGCGGGAGTCGAGTGATGCATAGGCCCTGATATCCATGAGTGACTAGATCCCTGAAGACCTCGAAGCTCAGACTCGGGGATTCGTCGACGACAAGGTAGCTAAGGCCGCCGCGGAGCTCGAACCTCCGCTCAGTGCCAAGATCCGCCTCGGTGACCGGAACGATGAGTTCCTGCAGATAGCTCGGTCCCCTGACCGCATATGCCACCAGTCCGAGCATCAGGATGCCGAACATGAACCCGATACCCCTGAGGTCAATGGCCTGACTGGGCAGAAGAACCTCGAACAGAAGTTCTGACAGCGTGTAGGAGACGATGGCGATGGCGATGAGATACGTGTTGAGCGCAACCGACCTCGGCAGTCTCGTCTTGACCAGATAGCTTATCAGCTTG